>CANMPY010000207.1 GCA_947499775.1 Bacteroidota bacterium
CACATTAGAACTACAGCCATTTATAAATTACATTGAAATAATGGGAAAAATAGATGCTGAACAAAATACAAATGTAAGTTCTGAAATACCAGGCGTTGTGCATCGCATTTTGGTTCACAGTGGGCAGTCGGTAACAATTGGACAAACACTTGGCGAAATTGATAACAGTGTTTCTTCCATTGCTGTTAACGAACTTAAGCAACAACTTGATTTTGCTAAAACCCTTTATGAAAAACAGAAAAATTTATGGGATCAAAAGATTGGAACCGAAATTCAATACATTTCAGCAAAAAATAATTATGAAGCTTTGCAAAAGCGACTTGTAACTACAAATCAACAATTGGGAATGGCACGTATAAAGTCGCCAATTAATGGAATAGTGGATGATGTGTTTGCAAAAATTGGCCAAACGGTAGCCCCTGGCTTTCCATGTTTTAGAATTGTTAATTCAAATAACCTGAAAATTAGGGCAAACGTGGCCGAATCCTATTCTGGAAAAATCAAACAGGGCAATAAAGTAAATTTATTTTTCCCCGATTTAAATAAGGAAACAACCGGCTCTGTAAACTTTGTTTCTAGAATAATCGACCCTATTAATCGCGCATTTAATGTTGAAATTCCGATTGAGGCTGACGAAAACTATAAACCAAACATGATGGCGCAAATAAAAATTGTTGATTACCAAAATGAAAAAGCCATTGTGGTTCCAATAAATACGATACGCACCGTTGGCAATCAAAGTTTTGTAATGATAGCTACCGAAACTAATGGCATTATCCACGCTATGAAACGCGCCGTAACATTCAATTGGACCTATAATGGACAAACCGAAATTACAACTGGTCTTAATGTAGGCGATAAATTAATAACCGTTGGGTACCAGGAGTTGGAAGATGGAGATGAAATAAAGTTTTAAATTTTAATACTAAAAGGTAATTTTAACAAAATAGTTAATACGAATGAACGAACCAAAAAAAGGACCGAAAGAGTTTTTTGCCAGCAGTTGGTCTATCGATAACAAAACAAGTATCTTTATATTTACCATCATTCTTACCTTGGTAGGTATAGCGTCTTATTTTAGTTTGCCGAAAGAAAAATTTCCCGACATTGTTATTCCTACAATTATGATCAATACAATATATCCGGGTTCGGCACCTGCGAATATTGAGAATTTGATTACCAAACCAATCGAAAAACAAATAAAGTCGATTACTGGTGTTAAAAAATTAACCAGCAACTCCGTTCAAGATTTTTCAATGGTTGTTGTTGAATTTAATACAGATGTGGATGTAACGGAAGCAAAGCGCAAGGTAAAAGATGCTGTTGATAAAGCACGAGGCGATTTACCAAACGATTTACCGAAGGAACCAACCGTTAAGGAGCTTGACTTTAGCGAGATGCCCATACTTTTTATTAATATTTCGGGCGACTACGATTTAAATCAACTCAAGAAATTTGCCGAAATGGCAGAAGATAAAATTGAAACCTTGCCCGAAATAACCCGTGTTGATTTAGTTGGAGCATTAGATCGTGAAATTCAAGTGGATGTAGACATGTATAAAATGGAAGCATCAAATATTACCTTACGGGATGTTGAAAATGCAATAGCCTATGAAAATATGAGAATTTCTGGGGGAAATATTAAAATTGAAAACATGCAACGAACTTTGAGCATTTCGGGTGAGTTTGAAAACATTGATCAGATCAGAAACTTAATGATCAGAGGCATGAGTGGAGCTGCTGTATACTTACGTGATATTGCAACCGTAAAGGACGCCTTTAAAGAACAGGAAAGCTACGCACGACTTAATCATAAAAACGTTTTAACGTTAAATATATTAAAACGAAGTGGCGAAAATCTTATTGAAGCAAGTGATAAAAGCAGAGCTATCATAACCGAATTACAAAAAACAAAATTCCCTAAAGATTTAAACGTAGTGTTAACTGGCGATCAAAGCAATGACACACGCCTAACCCTTCACGATTTAATAAATACTATAATTATAGGGTTTATACTTGTTACGTTTATTTTGATGTTTTTTATGGGGGCTACCAATGCCATATTTGTTGCCTTATCAGTTCCCCTCTCCTGTTTTATAGCTTTTCTTGTTTTTCCACTTATAGGATTTAGTTTAAATATGATTGTCCTTTTTGCTTTTCTTTTAGCATTAGGTATAGTTGTGGATGATGCTATTGTGGTAGTTGAAAACACCCATCGAATACACGACAATGGAAAAGTACCAATAAAAATAGCAGCAAAACAAGCCGCCGGCGAAGTGTTTCTACCCGTATTATCAGGCACCTTAACTACTTTAGCTCCATTTGTTCCCCTCGCTTTTTGGCAAGGTATCATCGGTAAATTTATGTTCTTTTTACCTGTAACATTAATTGTAACGCTTTTAGCCTCGCTTGTAGTGGCCTATGTAATAAACCCTGTTTTTGCAGTCCAATTTATGAAGCCGCATAGCGATTCAAATAGCCCTGAGGTTTTAAGAAAAAATAAAAAACGATTGCTGATTGTTTCTTGCATTTTATTAGGCATTGCCTTTCTTTTTTATATTACAGGAAATTTTGGAGGTGGAAATTTCATGGTTTGCCTATTACTCATTTTCCTATTTTATAAATTTGTTTTAAAACAAAGTATATCAAAATTTCAGAATAGTATATGGCCCAAAGCCCAAAACAAGTATGCCAACATATTGGAATGGTGCCTAAAAGGCAAACGCAGTGTAGGCTTGGTATTTGCAACATTTGGATTGCTCTTGTTTTCCATTGCACTCTTAATACTTAGCAAACCCGAAGTAGTGTTTTTTCCCAACGGCGAACCTCACTTCGTTTATACCTATATAACTTTACCTGTTGGTACCGATCAAAAACACACCGACGAAGTAACCAAAGAGGTTGAAAATAGAATATATAAGGTATTGGGTAACAATAACCCAATGGTTGAATCCGTAATTTCAAATGTTGCAGTTGGAGCAACAGATCCTCAAGAAAACGACAGAAGCATAGCAAGTAATAAAGCAAAAGTTGCGGTATCATTTGTTGAATTCGATAAACGCAATGGAGAGTCAACCTCGGCTTATCTTACTAAAATTAGAGATGCTGTAAAAGGTATACCTGGAGCTACCATTACGGTAGGCAAAGAGGCAAACGGCCCGCCAACCAGCAAACCAATTAGCATTGAAATAGCGGGCGATGATTTTGCCGAGCTCATTAGCACAAGCAATCACCTCAAACGGTATTTGGATAGTGTAAATATTGAAGGGGTAGAAGAACTAAAATCGGATCTTGCCAATATAAAACCAGAAATAGTGGTTGATATTGACAGAGAAAGAGCAAACCACGAAGGAATATCTACCGCTCAGATTGGTATGGAAATTAGAACAGCAGTATACGGTAAAGAAATTTCTAAATTTAAAGATGAGAACGATGATTACCCTATTCAACTCAGGTTTCAAGAAAGCCAGAGGGCAAATATAAATCAACTTATGAACCTAAAAATATCATATCGCGATATGAATATGAATGGCTTAATACGACAAGTTCCCTTAAGTTCGGTAGCATCCATACACTACAGTAATACTTATGGTGGCATCAAACGAAAAAATCAGAAACGTTTAGTAACCCTATCGTCGAATGTACTAACCGATTATAATGCAAACGAAGTTGTATCGCAAGTAACTGAAGCGGTTAATGGATTTCCTATTTCCGAAACTATAACTATAAAAATGGGTGGCGAGCAGGAACAACAAAAAGAAACCGGCGCATTTTTAGGAATGGCCTTACTATCCTCTATCGGCTTAATAATTTTAATCTTAGTCATTCAATTTAATTCAGTTAGTAAACCACTAATCATCTTAAGTGAAATAATTTTCAGCATCATTGGTGTTTTTATTGGGTTTGCAATTTTTAAAATGGAATTTTCTATCGTTATGACTGGCATAGGCATAGTAGCACTTGCAGGAATAGTGGTGCGAAATGGAATTTTGTTGGTTGAATTCACCGATCATCTCATCGAACAAGGAATGGAAACCAAACTTGCCATTATTGAGGCTGGGCGTATTCGTATGACTCCGGTTATATTAACCGCATCGGCTACAATACTCGGGTTAATCCCTTTGGCAGTTGGATTGAATATTGATTTTGTAACCCTGTTTACTGAGCTAAACCCTCACTTGTTTTTTGGTCTTTGGTCTTT
>CANMPY010000208.1 GCA_947499775.1 Bacteroidota bacterium
TTCATAAACGCGTTTTGTAAAAAAATTAGGTGTTTTACGGACTTCCGATATGATTGAATTAGTTGGCGGATTAAGAGTTGTGTTAGAAATATTATAAAGCAAATACTGGTAACTATAGAAAAAAATGATGGCTGGTTTGTAGTTTATGAAAGTGTGCCCCTCAAACTACTTTTGTTCTGTGTTGAATGTTTGCTTCGAAGCGCCACCGTTTTTATCCGCAAAACGAAAGGCTAATACCATTAGCATATACCACAACTTAAAAACGTATCTACTTTTTAATAACCTTATAGTTTTTTGTTATGGAATTAGTGGTAAGGCTTAAAATATAAATACCGGGTGACAAGCCTGATGTATTAATCGTTTCTTTTTCATTCCAAACCGTTTTTTCTAAAAGTATTGCCCCAAAAAGTGTAGATATAGCAACTTGAGTTTGCTGATTCGATGAAAGTATTACGTAAAATTCATCTGTAAATGGATTTGGACTTATGATTGGATTATCGGTTAAGTTTTGATGGTTCAAATTTAAAGCAAGGGGTTCTGAATATTCAAAAATTCCATTGTAGTCTATTTGTTTGAGGCGATAGATAGCAATTGATTTATTAAAAGATGTAATATTTAAATCCAGAAAGGAATACTGATTCAATTGGCTGCTGTTTCCTTTGCCCTCCACCGACCCTACTTTAATCCAATTTACATTATCCCAACTGCGTTCTATATCGAATCGCTCGTTATTTATTTCACTGGCAGTAGTCCAATATAATTCCGCATCCGCATTTAACACCATGCCCTTAAGGCTTACTAATTTAACAGGTAAGGGCGAATTATTTCCGCCTCCTCCGCTTCCACCACCTGAAAATGAAGCTACTTCAAACTCGGCCGAATGATCACTTGTGCCGTATTGAGCCCATTTCCAAACCGTGGCACTAGGCGTTGAGCCATGTATCAAAATACTGCCACTTACTGTATGTGGGTTAGCAAAAGCCGCCCCACTCGTGGTTTTATACATTTGCAACTGATTGGCATTGGTTAAGGTTGTTGGACTTGATAAGGCAGCTAATGCTGCAACTTCAGCCGTGTATTCAGCATTTGTAAAGTAATATTTTACTCCCACATTACCACTGCTTGGCTGAGTGGTTGGGGCTACATTCCAGCGCCTGTCAATAATAGCATACCCACTCGAATTTACAATTAATCCACCACTTGATGCACTGCTGTAAGTGCTACTACTTCCTGTTCTTAACGTAACTTCTGATGCATTTACCACCGCACCGCTGCTTCCTATTTTTAAGGAGAGTAAAAGATAATCATCCGAATTGCAATAATGCGACCAACCACTTCCATCAGTGTCTTTATAATTGCCGGTAAATGTAGTATTAACCGCTATTAGAAGCGGGTTACTTCCAGAGCACGTTGAAAGATGTTTATAAACTCTACAATGCCCAGCATTTGAACCTGTAGCGTCATTCTCATTCGCGCCTATTGCCACTTTGCTGCCATCGCCCGAAAGGGCTATGCTATATCCCGAATGATCGCTATCCGCTTCCCCATCAATATCATTTCCATACTGGCTCCAAGCCGAACTGCTGTAATTGTATATCCGCACATGCCCTCTAGCACCACCGCCTCCTGCATTATCTTTGGAACTAATCGCTACTCTATTGCCATCGTTAGATAAGGAAACCGACCAACCGGACTGATTAGAATTAGCTTCTCCATTTATATTGCTACCTAGTTGACTCCAAGCGCTTCCTGTCCAGCTATATATTCTTACATCCCCACTAGCAGAACTACCTCCATTGATTGCACCAATGGCCACTCTACTTCCATCGACCGAAAGCGAAACGGAATGACCTAAATATTCGCCTGTAGTGGTTCCATTTATATCCGACCCAAGCTGACTCCAGGCTGAGCCAGTCCAGTTATAAACCCTAACATGGCCATTGTCCGCTCCTCCACCATCATTTTCCCTTGCACCGATTGCAACTCTAGCGCCATCAGATGATAAGGAAACCGAAAAACCTGATTTATCGGAATCGGCTTCGCCATCTATATCGTTCCCTTGCTGGCTCCAGGTTGACCCATTTCAGCTATATACACGCACATGCCCTCGGCCACTTCCGCCTCCAGGATTAAAAATAGCCCCAATGGCTACTTTACTTCCATCATTCGACAATGAAACCGAGCAACCAGACTGATCGCCACTACTTTCACCATCTATATCGCTCCCGAGTTGGACCCATGCTGAGCCACTCCAATTATAGATCCGCACATGCCCCCTTCCACTTCCGTTGTCTGCTGAGCCTATTGCTACCCTGCTACCATTTGGAGATAGAGAAAGGCCTGAATAACCGGACAAATCATAATTAGCTTCACCATTAATATCGCTCCCAAGCTGAGCCCAGGAGCTGCCACCCCAATTATATACCCTAACATGCCCGCTTTGAGTGCCTGATCCAGCATTATATGGTGCTCCAATGGCCACTCGGTTGCCATCCGAAGAAATGGAAACCGTTCTCCCCGATTGGTCACTTGCAGCCTCGCCGTCTATATCACTGCCTTGTTGCGTTTGCGCCGTGCTTGATGATGGGAACAAACCTTGAATCAAGCATAAAATAAATAACACTCTTAATACAGAAGCATTTTTAGTTTTTAAATTGGAGTTGACGATAAACATTGTTTTATTTTTTTTAGGTTTAACAGACCAAATAATTACCCAAAATACATTATTCACCCAGAATACATCTTTGGAGTAATTCAAATATACGTATTTTTTAAAATTCAGTTCAACTGCTGTAAAATATTATTGTGTTTACCTTTCTATCTCTAAAAAAATTAAACTTAAAAAAACACCGAATGAAGTATTTTTGTGCCATTTAGCATAAAGCCTTTTTTAAATATATCTATATTCAACCGTAACTTGAACTCATAAACCATGTTAATTAATACTTTTAAAAAATGGATTCCCAATTGCATTACGCTAGGCAATTTAACCTGCGGCATGTTGGCATGTTATATGGCCGTTTCCCAAAATTTAATAAATTCAGACGCAAATCCAATGGTCGAAGGTTTTAAAAATTGGTCCTATTTGGCACCAGCTATCCTTATATTTTGCGCAGCTCTTCTTGACTTTTTTGATGGCTTAGCCGCTCGACTGTTAAACGTGCATTCTGAACTAGGAAAGCAATTGGACAGTTTGGCCGATATGGTTAGTTTTGGTGTAGCGCCGTCGTTTATTATTTTAAGTTATAATTTAGCAGGAAATTATTTATTCAGTTTTTCGGGTTTATTAATTGGCTTATTTGCATGCATTCGCTTAGCAAAATTTAATATTGATACCCGACAGAGCAATTCATTTTTAGGCCTACCTGTTCCTAGTGTTGGTTTAATTATTGCTTCATTGCTATTTATCGACTCCACAAGTTCTTTATCTTTTTTAATTAAACCCGCCATGGTATTGAGTCTAATACTATTACTCTGTATATTAATGGTTTCTGAGCTACCCCTTTTAGCCCTAAAATTTAAAACTTATGGGTTGAAAGGAAATTTAGGCCGTTATTTAGTTTTAGGTCTGGGCTTAACTCTTTTTATTTGCTTTCAGTTTCAAGGAATCCCATTAATTATTTTGGGTTATGTTCTTGTTTCACTTTTTGTTAAAGAAAAAATTAAGCCTTCATCGGTTTAGAAGGATTCAGTGAATTAGTTTTTATGCCAAGGCACAAAGGCAAAAAGTTTATTTTGTTTTGTTCAACTTTTCCAAAGTTCAAAACTTTGGGAAAGTTTTTAAGTCATTGTTGTATTTTTGCAACTCGTTAATAGAGATATATGAAATTTATTGCAGAAATTAATATTATGCCCCATAAAAATTTGTTGGATCCTCAAGGCAAAGCCGTTACGGGAAGTATGGCCGCAATTGGTTTGCCACAAATTCAAAATGTAAGGGTTGGCAAGCATATTACACTTGAAATAGAGGCGCAAAATGAAGAGGAAGCAAAATTAAAAACAGAAGAGGCATGCCGTAAATTATTAGCCAATCAGGTGATGGAATTTTTCGAATTCACAATTCACCAAGGCTAAAATAGGACAAACACAAACTATTGAAATCAAAAAAAAATAGTTTAATTCTAACCTAAAGGAATATATACGCCGATGAATATTGAACAACTTATACCAG
>CANMPY010000209.1 GCA_947499775.1 Bacteroidota bacterium
GTAATGAAGAAAAACTAAAATCCCAATCTTCTGAAACGGGTTACCCGTATAAAGCTATTGACCTAAACAATCACAATGCATTGGTTGAATTATTAAAAGAAGGAGAAGTTTTAATAAACGCAGCAGGGCCATTTATTAATACAGCAATGCAAATGATTGAAGCCTGCCTAGATGCCAAAATCCATTATTTGGATATTAACGGCGATATCAAAGTTTTCGAATTAATAAAAGAATTTGACACCAAAGCTTTAGAAGCTGGAATAATGCTAATGCCGGGAACTGGGTTTGATGTAGTCCCAACGGATTGTGTGGCAATGCAATTAAAAAATAAAATGCAGGATGCAACCCATTTAAAAATTGCCTTTGCAAATATTCGGGGAGGTATTTCGCATGGCACAGCAACAACGGTTGCTAGCCGATTAGGGGAAAAAGCAATGAAACGCGTTGATGGAAAATTAATGCCCATCTCATTGGGAAAGAATGGCATGTGGGTTGATTTTGGTGAGAAAAAATTATTTACAATGAGTATTCCTTGGGGGGATATAAGTACTGCATACGCGAGCACCGAAATTCCAAATATTGAATCGTATATGAGCGTGAAACCAATAGTTTATAAATTATTAATATTTCAGGGGTTAATCAATTGGCTATTGAGAACACAATTTATTAGACGATGGGTTCAAAACAAAATAGATTCGAAACCAAACGGGCCAAATTTTGAAGAACGAAAGAAATCCTATTCGCTTGTATGGGCAGAAGTAAAAAATCAAAAAGGAGAAACATTAAGTACACGAATCCGAACACCCGAAGCATATAATCTTACGGCAACTGCAAGTTTACTCATTGCCGAAAAGGTATTAAGTGGTAATTTTAAAACTGGTTTTCAAACTCCAGCCAAAGCGTATGGCGAAAATTTAGTGTTTGAGATTGAGGGCGTGCAAGAATATTAGGGTTTATTAAAAAAAATGGATACCAAACCTATTAAAAAAAACACCGACTAGAACATTATTAATAATACATTTCCTTTCAATTTTTCGAATGTTTACTTTCATGAAATCATTAATTTATTAACGTGTAGCATTTTCCGAAATTTAGATTTTTTTTCCAAAATAGAGAATATCAAAACGCATATATCATCTATAATATACTGAAAGTTACAAGCATAGCTTTAGGAATAATATTTGCCCTAACTTATATATGAACTATGTTATATATAAGTTATGATGCAATTCTTTCACAACTACCGTTTTATAATTTTATTATTTATTACCAATACTTTCATTACCGATTCACATGCCGCTTCGCGTTATTGGGTTTCATCCAGTTCAGGCAACTGGAATGCTCCATCCAATTGGTCGGCCACATCTGGAGGCACTGGCGGAGCTACAGTCCCAAGCGCGTCAGATCAAGTTTATTTCAATAACCTCAAAAATGGAAATTGTACTATTAATTCCACCGTAAATGTTTTTGGTCTTAATATTGACGGATATTCCGGAACGATTACGAACACAACTTATGCAATTACCGTTTCAGCCAACGATTACTTTATCCAAACATCAGGAACCTTTAATGGAGGAAATTCTAACATTACCATAAATAATCAATTTAGGATTTCAGGGGGCACGTTTAATAGTGGAAATGGTACAGTTGACATTAATTCCGGTTTTTACCTTACTGGCGGAACCTTTACTGCTACAACAGGAAACCATTTTCAATCAGGACTTTGGGAGCATACCGCGGGAACATTTAACCATAATAATGGCACTTTAATATTTGATGGTGCTATCACCACCTCTAATCAAAAAATCCAAATACCATCCAATTCCGAAACCTTTTATAATTTAAATTTTGCTGCTACATCAGGCTATAAACTAATGTACCAAGTAAATGATATTATCCTTATTTTAGGAACTTTAACGCTCGAATCAGGTGGCGTAAGTGCTTGGAATGGGGGCTCTACGTACACAATGGACCTAAGGGGTAATGTAAATGTATTAAGTGCTTTTGGAAGCATCCAAAATGTTACCTTAAATTTTACAGGCTCTGCCAATCAAAATTTTGATCTAACAGGGGCAAGCGATAAAATAGATGGCCCGATAGATATAACAAAAAGTGGTGGGCAAGTAAATTTACTTTCGTCCATAACCCTCGATTATGGTGTCCCCTTAAACCTAAATTCAGGAATATTAAACCTTAATGGATATACCCTCTCTAAAACTGCAGGCATTACAAATCTTAATGGTATATTTAGTTTAGCCGGAACTGGAAATATGGAAAATTATGGCTGGGTACAATCCAATGCTGCAGGTGCTTTTACTATAACTTCCACCCCCACGCTTTCAATTGGAGGCGGGTTTTTTAAGCAATCTAATGGCGTATTTTCGGCCAATACTGCGACTTTAGATTTCAATGGTCATTTTTATTTATCAGGCGGTACATTTAATTCTACTTCTGGCAATTTTTATCTTTCTGGCCTTTGGGAGCATACCACCTCCGGTACATTTAACCACAATAATGGTACCATGATTTTTGATGGTGTAATCACAACATCAAATCGCAAAATACAAATACTGAACAATTCCGAAACCTTTTACCATTTAATATTCGATATGAGCTCTGGTACTAAACTTTTGTATTCAGAGAATGATAACTTAATAATATTAGGCACACTGAATTTAAAGAGTGGTTCGATTGGTGCCTGGAGCAATTCATTTCATAGCTTGGAAGCAAGGGGAAATGTGAATGTATTAAATACATTTGGCACTATTCAAGATGTAGCTATCAAATTTGCAGGAAATGCGTCCTTACAAAATTTCGACCTCTCTAATGCTACCGATAAGGTGGATGGGGATGTAATAATTAATAAGAGCAGCGGTGAGGTAAAAATGCTATCCAACCTAACTATGAATTACGCTTACACGCAATATTTAACACTTACATCAGGCAATCTTAATTTAAATAATCAAACAATTAATTCTTCTCCTTACGGCACATTCAATGTAAATGGAACTTGCAATGTAACTGGACCTGGAGAAATCACAAGCTACATATACAATCAAACTGCAGGTACCATTACCTTTTTAGGCTCAGGTATATTCGTGCACCAAACCTACGATTTTACATTAACAGGCGGCACATTTAATGGAGGAACGATAACGCTTGATGTAGATAGAATTTTTAGCTTATCGAATGGCGTTTTTAATGCTAGCTCCGGCAATATGTATGTAGGTGCTGGCTGGTATCATCCTTCAAGTGGTACGTTTAATCACCTCTCCGGAACCGTTATTTTTGACGGGGATCATACGAATTGGTTTTTGATGGATTTTATATCTCAAGAAACATTTTATAATGTAATTTATAATAAAACAGGTTGTAAATTTAATAAAATAGCACCCTATGATAATATGTTAGTAGAAGGAAATATTATTTTCAGAAGCGGGTATTTGTGGTCGAAAGGTTGGGAAAACTATGGAATAAAAAATGAAATAAGGGTTAAAGGAAATGTTAGTGTGGAATCTACCTATTGCGCTGGCTCATATCCACCCACACTGCTATTTATTTGTAACGATGCTCAAATTTTAGACCTATCAGGTGCTACAGGAGGATATGATGGTCAAATTATCATTAATAAAGCAGGTGGCCAAGTTACCCTAAGCTCCGATCTTGCATTGAACAATTCAGGAGGGCAAAATTTAACAATTGGAAACGGAATCCTAAACTTAAACGGCAAAACGATTACCATAGGATCGAATAGTTCGGTAATAAAATATTCAGGCGGGACATTGGTTTATAATGGTGGTGCGATAAATGGAGGCAGCGTTACAAATAATAGCGGGGCTTATGCATTCGATCCAAACAACTGCAATGCTTTACCTGTAAAACTGATACACTTTGTATCGAAATATCATGATAAGTTTGTTACCTTATCATGGGAAACAGCCTCTGAAATAAATAACGAACGGTTTGAAATTGAACGAAGTTTAGACGAAAAAATATGGGAAAAAATTGGAGATGTATACGGAAACGGAAATTCAAATACTATTAAATATTATACTTTTAACGATCGCTCTATTCCTACAATGGTTAAAGTAATTTTTTACCGTTTAAAACAAGTAGATTATGACGGCGAATTTGAATATTCACCAGTAGTGGTCGAAGAT
>CANMPY010000210.1 GCA_947499775.1 Bacteroidota bacterium
TGTATTTTCTACCCAAGCTTTTCCCCAGTTTTCCAACTCTTCTGCAGTCCATAAAGTAGGATAGAAAATTCTTTTTTGAAAACGTGGAGGCAAATATTTTTGCCAATTGGTGCCACCGGTTGCTTTTACGCCTTCGTTGTCTTTGGCAAGGTATTTAACCGCCGTTCTAAAATGGGCTAGCGGCCAATTTACATTAACATTTGTATCGAGGTTTCGCAATTGGGTGATTACATTAATATCATTTCTGTCATCATCATTTAGTGACAGATAAATTTGCCAAATATTTTTTGATTTAAAGGTTTGAGCAAGGTTTAATAAATCAAGATTGTATTTGTCTTCGAATTGCTTGAGGGTAAGTGTTTTTTCGCCTGTTTCGAGTACAGTTGCTCCTGCGCGCCAATAGATGTTACTCATCATGTCGTTTAATGAACTTTCTAAGTTGTATTGATGACGTAATTCTTTATCTACTAAATTAAATAAATCGGTGCTGCAAATTTCAATTTTACGGTACTGTGCACTTTGAAATCCACTAGCAGGCAGCAATGCCATTCTGAATTGCATGAATTGTTTGTGTTCCATTCCATCCGTCATAACATTAAATGAATCGACCAAAATAGTAAAATAGCGATTTACGCGTGAAAGCCTTTCAATTAAAAATACCGTGTTGCCAGCGTTCTCTGAAATTTGATCAATTTCATGCAAAATCATTTTAAAATACAACTCTGTAACTTGATGATACATAATAAATATCATCTCATCGGGAAAATGAGTTTTTGGTTTTTGTAGCGTTAGTAACGTGTCGAGGTGCACATAATCCCAATACGGAACATAATCCGAATATAATAAACCTTCGATATACGCGGTCATTTCCTGCCCGGTTAATCTGTATTTTTCTTCTAATTGGTGTAGGAGCGTTTCAGTTTTTATATCCATTGAAATTAAATAAAAGGCGAATTAAAATTTTTAAAAGCGGGAAGGATTAAGTCTTTTTCAGACACAATTGGATTTTCTATCTTCCAATCAAGTGCAAGTGTGTTATCGTTATAGATTACACCGCCTTCAGACGTTTTATTATAATATTGAGTGCACTTGTATTGAAAAATCGTGTTATCCTCAATTACCGAAAATCCATGAGCAAAGCCTGGTGGAACCCAAAGTTGCTGCTTATTTTTATCCGATAATTCAACCGTAATATTTTGCCCGTAAGTGGGTGACGATTTTCGTATGTCAACAATTATATCAATAACCCTTCCTCTGGAAACGCGCACTAATTTTCCTTGATCAAATGGAGGGGCTTGGAAATGCAAACCACGCAAGGTCCCTTTTTGTGAAAGGCTTTGATTATCTTGAACAAATTCTGAATTTATGCCATGCTGCTGAAAAAGTGCTTTAGAAAAACTTTCAAAGAAATGACCCCTTTCGTCCTCAAATATGCTTGGTGTTATGAGCAGTGGCCCAAGGATACTATATGTTTCTACCTTCATTATTTTGCAACAAATTTAATACATGCATCCAAGACTATTAAACATTCGCAAAAGTCTTTTTAGAAATCCTTAAAGTTGATAGGAAAATTCTAATCCCAATACAAAATCCCTTTGTGTTGTTTTGGGAGCATTTAACTCATGTTGATATAAAAAATAGGTACCAACTTGGGTTTTGCGATTAAGAGTATAATCTAAACCTAATACACTTCGTGATTTACTAAACCCATTAATTTTAGTTTGATTAAATGGATAATAAAATTCTTCAGTTAAATAGGGGCTTAGGTATTTATTGAGTTTGTATTTAATTCCAACTTTATTTCGCCAATAATATTTTGGAGTTTTTCCGTTTTTACTTGAATAAATATCTTTAAAACGCATTTGAACCATCGAGCGATACGAAAAATCCCAATGGCCAATATTTTTTTTTAAAAGTAATGCTGTAGATAAACGGTGCTCGTTGGTAAAACTATTATCGGAATTAGGGCGTTTTAAATAGGTATAACTTCCCATGAGCCGTATGCCTTTAATAAGCTTATAGGTTAATGCTAAATCAACACTTCCTCGTCCATAAGTACTTATGTTTTCGTTGATTCTGTTTTGTTGACTAAGCTCTAGCGATATTTTTTTGTTTATTTTCTTTTCTAAATTAAGACCAATCCAAAGCGCAAGATCATCACTATAATTAGCTTGTGCTAAAATAGATTGAATTGGATACGTGAATAGTATGACCAATAGGATGATTTTGCCTGCTGTTTTCATTCGTAATAATAAATTTTTAAGGTAGTAGCATCCTTTAAAAAGTCAATTTTTTGTATTTCAACGCGGTGAATATCAATGCCGGTTCTCAATTTTAAATCTGCTAATAATTCTTCATTTTTGGCGGCATGTATCAGTTCTATGTTTTCGTAAAGGATTAATTTAACGGCTTCTGTTTTCATAAATAGAGTGCCCTCCATTAAAAACGTAATTAAAATTAAGCATCCATTAATAAGCGCAAGAAAGAGTAATTCAAAGCCTTCGGTAGCATCCTTTATTTTACTTACCGCAGCAATTAATCCCATCGCAATTACCAAAAACAAGTATGTCATGTCTTTTAGGCTTATATCTTCGGTGCGATACCTGAGCATGCTAAATACGGCAAACAAACCGAAAGCAGCCCCCATACTTAGCTCTACTTTATTGAGCAGAAAGCATATTAAAAAAATGACGCAATTGAAAATGAAATAGGTAAAAAACATCTCCCTTTTTTTATAAGTTGGGAAATAAACGAAGCGGATGAGAATAAATACCGATATAAAATTAATTAAATATCGAAATCCAATTTTCGATGAAATTTTTTGAAGAGCTTCCATTCCTGTTTGTAGAACGGTGTCGTCAGTGGCTTGTAATAGTATGGCTGTTAGCATGAGTTATTTTTGAAATCTTATTGAGTTGTGATTTGAAATTATTTTGTTTTATAGGACACGTTAAGGCTATGCCCATCACATATTTACTTATTGAACCTTCGTATATATGATTCTTTTTCATAAGGTTAATAAAAATGGAGGACTGCTTTTTTTCTTGTTTTACTTCGGCAATTATTAAATTATTAAAATTCAGTTGTGTTTCATTTTTTATAAATTCAAGGTTCAAATCTATGGTTAATCGTTCTGCTGTTGTTTTGCTAACAAAAGTTAATCGATTAAAATTGACCCAAAGGGAAGGTATTAAATTTAAGGCTGAAAAATTTAATTTTGACTCTAAAAAGGGTAAAGTGTTTTCATCAAATTGCAATGGGATAACATGATTTAATTTTCTTTTTTTGATGGTTCTATCTTTATTAGATTTAAACTTTACTTCTAAAAAATGGTGGTCATTCTCTATATAGGATCTATGTCTTACTTTATAACGGTTTAATTTTCCACTGTGATGGGCATGATATAATTTATAGTTTACAGTATCGTAATAGAGTGTTTTGTACCTGCTTATAAGTTTTTCTTCGATTTTGAGGAGTGAGTAATGAGGGGTTAATTGATTGAGAATGCCAAAGAGATGCTCCGAGTTAAAACAAAACTTTTTGTCGGTTCGATTCAATAATTTCACATTCTCCATTTGTTGAAGGCTTATTGGATCTAAAGTTTTTAATATGGTGTTGAGCGATTCCACTATTTCTGATAGGTGTATTGGTATTTTTTTACTGAGGTAAGTTTGTTAGAGGCATCGTATATTTTTTTTTCAATTTTCAGACCCTGATTGTTATAAACTATGGTGCTTTTTTTTAAAAGTTTATTGGCCTCATTATAGGATAATTCTTCGGTTTTTTCGCCAAGGGCATTGTACTTAATTTCTTTCTTTTCAATTAATTGATTTCTTCCGTCATATTCTGTTTCTTCAATTACATTACCGTCTTTATTGCGTTTATATTTATGGGTAGATTTGATAATTCCTTCTTTCGAAAAATCGGTTTCTTCAACTATTTCGCCATTCTTATCGTAAAGTGCTTTTGATTCATAATTCGTCTTGGCATTGCTCGTTTCCGAAACTGTAATTGATTTTATTTTAAGCTTTCTTATTTCTTTTTTGCTTTGAGCTTCTTATCGATCAGTGCGGCCATGAATTCATAGCCCCTATCACCATCGACTTTTTCATCATCGACGAAGAATGTTGGCGTGGATTGAATTTTATAAAGCGTG
>CANMPY010000211.1 GCA_947499775.1 Bacteroidota bacterium
TGTTACCTGTTATTCCACCAGAATTACGTCCATTAGTGCCTTTAGAAGGCGGTCGTTTTGCAACTTCAGATTTAAATGATTTATATCGCCGTGTTATTATTCGTAACAACCGATTAAAAAGGCTTATAGAAATTAAAGCACCCGAAGTGATTTTACGTAACGAAAAACGTATGCTTCAGGAGTCAGTAGATTCTTTATTAGATAATACACGCAGAGCAAATGCTGTAAAATCGGAAGGTAACCGACCCTTGAAATCATTAAGCGATATGCTTAAAGGTAAGCAAGGACGTTTCCGCCAAAATCTTTTAGGAAAGCGTGTTGATTATTCAGGTCGTTCGGTAATTGTGGTAGGACCATGGTTGAAATTGCACGAATGCGGTTTACCAAAAGGTATGGCTGCTGAGTTATTTAAGCCATTTATTATCCGTCGCTTAATTGAGCGTGGTGTTGTAAAAACTGTAAAATCAGCCAAGAAAATTGTTGATAGAAAAGACCCTGTTATTTGGGAAATTTTAGAAAATATATTAAAAGGACACCCGATTATGTTAAACCGGGCTCCAACACTTCACAGATTAGGAATTCAATCGTTTCAGCCAAAATTGGTAGAGGGAAAAGCAATACAATTGCACCCCCTTACATGTACTGGTTTTAACGCAGATTTTGACGGTGACCAAATGGCAGTGCACGTTCCACTAGGACATGCCGCTATATTAGAAGCACAACTTTTGATGTTGGCACCACACAATATTCTTAACCCAGCTAATGGTGCTCCTATTGCCGTTCCTTCTCAGGACATGGTTTTAGGATTGTACTATATGACTAAATTAAGAAAAAGCACTAAGGAACAACCTGTTAAAGGAGAAGGCTTAACGTTTTATTCTGATGAGGAAGTTACCATTGCTTTTAATGAAGGTAAAGTTGATTTACATGCTATCATTAAAATAAAAACTGTAGTTCTCGAAAACAAAGTATTAGTTACTAAAATAATTGAAACTGGGGTTGGTCGTGTATTATTTAATCAATTTGTTCCTAAAGAAGTAGGATTTATTAATACCGTTTTAACCAAAAAATCATTACGTGATATCATCGGTGATTTGGTAAAAACTACAGGAATTGCTGTTACAGCAGAATTCCTTGATAATATTAAGGATCTTGGATTTAAGTTTTCATTCAAAGGGGGCTTATCGTTTAATATTGCAGATATTCCTGTACCAGTTGAAAAAGATCAACTTGTATTGAATGCCAAAAAAGAAGTAGAAGAAGTTTGGAGCAATTATAATAATGGATTTATAACCAATAACGAACGTTACAACCAAGTTATTGATATATGGACCCGTGTTAACTCAAAAGTTTCCGATGCGCTTATTAAACAATTAACGGGCGATAACCAAGGATTCAATCCTATCTTTATGATGTTGGATTCAGGAGCAAGGGGATCAAAAGAACAGATTCGTCAGTTAGGCGGAATGAGGGGATTGATGGCAAAACCACAAAAGAAAGTTGGTGGAGGCGGAGGTGAGATTATCGAGAATCCGATTTTATCAAACTTTAAAGACGGACTTTCGGTATTAGAATATTTCATTTCTACTCACGGTGCTCGTAAAGGTTTGGCCGATACGGCTTTAAAAACGGCTGATGCGGGTTACTTAACGCGTCGTTTACATGATGTTGCACAAGATGTTGTAATCTCTATTGAAGATTGCCAAACCTTGCGTGGTATTGAAATGACAGCATTAAAAGACAATGAAGAAGTTGTTGAATCTTTATACGAAAGAATATTAGGTCGTTCATGTCTGTATGACATTCATAATCCATTAAATGGTGATCTTATTTGCCATGCAGGTGATGAATTATCAGAAGATATTTGCGAGCAAATAGAAAATACACCTATAGAAACTGTTGAAATTCGTTCGGTATTAACGTGCGAATCAAAAGCAGGCGTTTGTGTAAAATGTTATGGTAGAAACTTAGCATCAGGACGTGTAGTGCAAAACGGTGAAGCCGTTGGTGTAATTGCAGCCCAATCTATTGGAGAGCCAGGAACACAGCTTACGCTTCGTACTTTCCATACAGGTGGTGCGGCTTCGGGTATAGCTTCCGAATCTACATTGTTTGCCAAATTTGGTGGACGTGCTGAATTTGATGGTGTAAAAACGGTTAATACAACCGATGATAATGGTGAAGACGTAACCGTTGTAATTGGGCGATCGGGTGAAGTGAAAATAATGGACGCTAAAGAAGCTGATCCAATTATTACAATGAATATTCCTTACGGTGCACATCTTTTAATTAAGGATGGTCAGAAAATAACCAAAGGCGATGCGGTATGTAAATGGGATCCGTTTAACGCGGTAATCGTAAGTGACGTTCCTGGAAAAGTATTGTACAAGGATATTGTGGATGGATTGACCTATCGTGAAGAAATTGACGAACAAACCGGTCACGTTGAAAAGGTAATGATTGAAAGCAAGGACAAAAAACTTGTTCCTGTACTTGAACTTACCGGTAAGGGCGAAGAAATAATAAAAGAATTTAACTTACCTGTTGGTGCACATATCGTAGTTGAGAATGGCGAAAAGATTAAAATAGGAACCATTCTAGTAAAAATTCCAAGAACATTAGGAAAAACAGGTGACATCACCGGTGGATTACCTAGGGTAACGGAATTGTTCGAAGCACGAAATCCATCAAATCCTGCCATTGTTTCAGAAATAGAAGGAGTTGTAATATATGGTGGTATTAAACGTGGAAATCGTGAGATTACCATAGAATCGAAAGACGGATTAAAGAAAAAATATTTAGTTCCATTATCTAAACATATTTTAGTTCAGGATGGCGACTTTATTAAAGCTGGTTTCCCATTATCCGACGGCGCTATTACGCCTCAAGATATATTAAGTATTCAAGGACCCGGTGCTGTACAGCGTTATATACTGAACGGTATTCAGGAAGTTTACCGTTTGCAAGGTGTAAAAATAAATGATAAACACATTGAGGTAATCGTTAGACAAATGATGCAAAAGGTTCAAATTGTAGAACCTGGAGATACTAAGTTTCTTGAAGGGGAGTATGTTGAGAAATTAGACTTTAAAGAGGAAAATGATCATATTTACGATCAAAAGGTTGTAGTTGATGAAGGACAAAGCGCCACATTAAAACCAGGACAAATTGTAAGTCTTCGCCGCTTAAGGGATGAAAATTCAATATTACGACGACAAGATTTAAAGATTGTTCAGGTTCGTGATGCGGTTCCAGCCACATCATCACCGTTGCTAATGGGTATTACACGTTCGTCATTAGGAACTTACAGTTGGTTAAGTGCTGCATCGTTCCAAGAAACCACTAAAGTGCTTAATGAAGCAGCTATTGGAGGTAAAGTTGATGCTATGCTAGGATTAAAAGAAAATGTAATAACTGGACATTTAATACCAGCTGGTACAGGGATGAGACATTATCAAAACCTTGTTGTTGGTTCGCGTGAAGAATATGATTTATTAATGGCTTCGAAAGAAGTTGAGAAGGAAGAAGTTGTAGAACTATCGAATTAGATAAATATTAGAACATTAGAAGTTAGATGATTGATTTTAAAATTTGCATCTAACTTCTAAATATCTAATTTCTTAAAAATCAGAATATGGCACAAAAAGAAAACGAAAATCAAATAGATATTGAATTATCTGAAGAAATTGCAGAAGGAATTTATTCCAATTTGGCAATTATTTCGCATTCCAATGCTGAATTTGTAGTCGATTTTGTAAGGATGTTACCTGGTGTTCCTAAGGCTAAAGTAAAAGCTAGAATTGTATTAACCCCACAGCATGCCAAGCGATTATTAATGGCATTGAGTGAAAATATAAATAAATACGAAGATATCTTTGGTAACATTGAAATGCATGAAGGCCAACAAGGGTTTCCTATGAACTTTAGTGGTCCCGTTGGGGAGGCTTAAAAACCTCACCCCTATCCCCTCTCCTAAAAAGGAAAGGGGGACAGACACGGCAATGTGTTTAATAAAGATTTATAAAAAAAGGTTTGGTTTAATTATAAATCAAACCTTTTTTATTTATGGCGCAACAATTAGGTAAATTTGGTGTCTTGAATAGTATAACCCAAACAAGATGAAATTTTTATC
>CANMPY010000212.1 GCA_947499775.1 Bacteroidota bacterium
TTATAATTTAAGGGGAATTGATAAATTTCGTCGGTGTTTGTGTGTTTGCCTGCCTGAGGCAATGGCAATGCGCCCAATTGAAAGCCTATACCAACTGCCTCCCATTTTGATGTTGATTTTTTGAAAAAAGTAAATACATTTTGAAAACTCATTTGCCCCGAGCCTAACGAATCGGCAATTTTCATCCCAAGTGCGGCAAAACCAAAGCTAAGTATATAAGGCGTTTCATTAGATTTTTTATATTCATAAAGCCCTTGCGAAGTGGCTTTTAGCGATGAAAAATTCCAAGTTGTATTTGCAGCAGCTGTTTTAAAATCGAAACCTGTACCATTTTGGACTATGCTATATCGAATAGTATCGCCAGCCGAAGGCATATTTGCACTGGTTATTGAAATTTGGCAAAATGAAGCCAGTGGGCCCAAAATAAGTGATGCTAATGAAATACTTTTGCGTAATAAATGGCTCATATGTTTAAATTAAGAATTCTCGAAAATATAAAAATAAAATGTATTATTTATACACTCTTTTTTGGGTGTACGGTTTTGCCTAATGTTTTAGCTCAAACCAACGACAGTATTGACGTAGAAACGTATACCTTAAACCTAGACTTTTCAAAATTTAAAACCCAAAAAATTTCAGGTATAGCCGATATACGATGTAAACCATTACAAGGGTTAAGTCCAAATAAAATACGGTTTATGTTACTAAAATTAAAGGTTGATTCTGTTTTTTATAAATCAGTTGACAGTTCCAAATATTTACCGATAAGTTTTACCTATAACGATACCTTTTTAATTATTAATAGAAACCTAAACCAGGGCATTGATCTTAAGATATACTATCAAGGGACACCAATTCGCGATTTGCTTTGGGGCGGTTTCTATTTTCAAGGCGATTACGCGTATAATATGGGGGTAGGCTTTGCATCCAATCCACATAATTTTGGCCGAATTTGGTTTCCATGCGTTGATAATTTTACGGATAAGGCACTTTATACTTACTTCATAAAAGTGCCAAGGGGATATGCTGCCGTATGCGGAGGAAACTTTAAAGATACTTTGCAAAATACGGATAATACCACCACTTGGCATTGGGAACATATAAATCAAATTCCGACCTATTTAGCATCTGTTGCCGTGGCACCTTATAAATTAGTGTTTGATAAATTTTTAGGTATTGCTAAAACGATGCCTGTAATTTTAGCTGCTGAAGCTAAGGATACAGCAAATTTGCGTAAATCTTTTATCAATTTGAAAAAAGCCCTTACGGTATTTGAAACGTTTTATGGGCCATATCGGTTCGAAAGAGTAGGGTATAGCCTTGTTCCATTTGATGCGGGAGCTATGGAGCATGCCTGTAATATTGCCTATCCAAAATTGTTTGCCGATGGAGGATTAACGTATGAAACGTTGATGGCTCATGAATTAAGCCATCATTGGTGGGGCAATAACACAACATGTTCAACGGCAAGCGACATGTGGCTCAACGAAGGATGGGCATCTTATTCGGAAGCACTTTTTACCGAGTATGTTTATGGTAAAACAGCTTACCAAAATTACATCAATGGCATCCATAAAGGGGTTTTGCAATTTGCCCATCTAGCCGATGGTGGAGCCTCGGCTGTTGATAATGTTAGTCATGGTAACACCTATGGCCGACATGTTTATAAAAAAGGAGCGGATATGGTGCATTGTATCAGAGGTGTAATGGGCGATGAAGCTTTTAAAGGAAAATGCAAAAGTTTGATGGAAACTTATAAAATGGGAAATTTGACTACCAACGATTTTAGCAAACATTTTAATATACCCAACGATTATGTAAAACAAATCATTAGCGACACAGGCTTTGCTCATTTTTCCGTTTTCAACTATAATTCTATACAAGAAACCAACCATTGGAAAACTACTTTAAACTACAAACAAAATAAACGGTTTGGCCATCATGTATATGAAAACATGCCTTACGAAATGGCTGCGTTTGATAAGAATTTTAAAAAGGAAGTAATTAAATTGAATCTTGGAACGCCAACCTCTGTTTCGTTCAATACCTCTATTAAACCCGAGTTTATTTGTTTTGATTATGACCAAAAATTTTCGGATGCCATTACCGATGATGTAATACTCACCGATGGTATTGGCAGCTTCCCGTTTTCTTATTCAATGATGACTGTAAACATTACCCAAAATACCGATACGTCGCTGCTAAGAATCGAACATAATTGGGTTAGTCCTGATGGTTGGTTTATGAATATCCCAAATGTATTAATTTCTAAAGAAAGATACTGGACAGTGAACGGAATATTGGATCCATCCTTTAAAGCCAATGCCACCATTACATACGACGGCAGCAAACCAACTAATTATAGTTCAGGCTGGCTCGATAACCAATTATTAGAAAATGCATCGGAAGACAGCATTATTTTACTTTATCGCGCCAATGCCGAAAGGTATTGGCAAATAGAAACCAATATGTCAAAAGCTATTGGCGCCAAAAATGACAAAAAGGGTTCCATTAAAATTAATGACCTTAAGCAAGGGGAGTACGCTATTGGCGTGAGGGGAAAAGTATCGGGCACTGGCTATATTCCTAATGAAAAAAAGCATCTTAAAATTTATCCAAATCCGGCCAACGAAACCCTTAAAATAGAGTGGGCCAATAGCTTGAACCCCGGACGCATTGAAATATTTAATGCCTTAGGGCAAAATGTATTATCTATTACTTTAGGAAAGCACTCAACTGCCGAAGTGATAAACACCAAGTTGTTAGGTAGCGGACATTATTTTGCCTCTGTTTATTCGTCGGATAAGAAAAGAGTTAGCGGTGAGTTTTTAATTGAGAGATAGTCTCGCCCAAGGCGAGATGATTTATGAGCAAGGATTAACGATTTAAGAACTTAGATGGGATTACTTACCTCCGAAATTTGTGTTTAAAGAGGAAGGGGTGTTACATTTTTTGATAATACCCAACCGAAAGGAGAGGTTTACTATTTATTGCTGTAATACGGAGTGGGAAATCAAATACCAAAGCCCCGCTTGACGATTTAATCCTGAATTGAATGCTATGAAAAAAGATTAATTTATCTTGTGGAAATTTTCTTAAACCTGGATAGTTACCATAGCTCATCCCTATTTTATGCCGCAATACGAAATGCAATTTATTAAGTTCGCCTCTTAGCAACAAACTGTTATTAAATCCAATCCCAATGGTTCCTAAAACTTCATCAACCGTGCCTGTTTGATTGGGAATAGTACCTGTAGCTACACTATAAAAATCATTGTAATATACTATGTTTTTTGATCTGCTTCTTTTAATAAGGATAGGCGTGGTGGTAATGATGGATAAATTGCCAAACCCATTCACTAAGGTTGAAAAGCTTAAATTGGTATCATTTTTTGTAGTGGCAATGCCCGAATATACTTGCACTAAAGTATTACAAATAAAATCGTAAACGGGCGGCGTTTGTACCGAGGCAGCCATGGGCTGAGGGGTATAGTTTAGCCTAAGATTATTTTGGCAAATGGTATCCCGCCAATATTTTTTGGGGAAAAAGTGATTATTAATTTTTGTGATAGGTAATAAATCAACTAATGTATCAATTGTAGAATTTTTTTTTATCTGACATAATGAGTCTTCAATAAAAAATATTATTAATAAACTAATTAAAGACACTTTTAAAATTTTAAACATCACCAAAATTGATTTTAGACAATTAATTTTTGAATCATTGCATTAAGAAAAAAATGCTTTGTTTTATCCATAGGGAACAGTACTAACTAAATCACCTTTATTGATAGAATCAAATTGTATAATAAGTAAAAAAATCCTAACTTATTCCATATGTAAAAAGGAATTTAGGACTAGATAAAATAATAAAAAGAAAAACATAAAAAATGTTAAATAGTCCAAGTATGATTTTTTAAAATTTTCAATTAATTTTAATTCAGTTTTCCATTTAAGTTTTACAATCCTAATCTGAAATAATAGAAAACACGCAAAAAAGAAAATATAATTATCTTTAAATTTTATACTTAAATAACTAAAGAGTATTAAAAATGGAAAGAAACTCATTTCCAAAATATTTATCTTATATTT
>CANMPY010000213.1 GCA_947499775.1 Bacteroidota bacterium
GTCTACCAATATAACCTCTTCGCCCTTAGTGCCTCGTAGCTCCTTCTCGTAATATTTTTCAATTCCAGTGAGTCCAATAAAATCGCTTTTTGAATAATAATTTTCTTCATCCTGTGCTTCCAACTGTTTTTGAGAAATTTCTCCAATATATCCCAAAACATGAGCGCCGGCTGTTGTATTATATTTTCGATCCGTTTTAATGTCGATGTAAAATTTTTCATAATCAAACATGCGTTCTTGGAGCGCAGCATATTTGTTCTGTTCTAAGTTTTTATAAAAAACAGCACTTCCTTTATATACCGTTCGATCAGCTTTTTTTAAGCGTTTTAAAAAATCGATTCTTGTAATTCCTATAAGATTGCAAAATCCAGAAGTATCAAAATTTTTGAGCTTAAATGGATAGGAAATCATTAAATCATAAAAATTATCATTGAAGGCAATTAATTTATTATTCCTGTCATAAATTAACCCACGATTAGGATGGATAGTTAGTATTTTTTTTGAATTAAAATTTGATAAATCTACATACGACGTATCTATAACCTGCAAATAAAATAATCGGGCCGAGAAAATAATTCCAATAACTATTACAGCTATTATTAAGGATTGATTGCGTGAGCTTCCTTCAGACATTGGTAGTTTTACGGCTAAATAAAAATCCAACTAATAGCATGATGCCTACCGCTATTAATCCACTGCTAAACGCTTTTAAAGTGAGTGAGCCTAGTCCTGTAAATGTAAAAGACTCTAAGAAAAAAACTAAACAATGGTAAAGTATGGTTGAAATTAGAATATAAAATAAATGCCAACTCCTCGGCATATTTCTAATATTTGGAGTCATATCCCTTTCTATTTCCTCTTTGTCAAGAGTATATTTGATATAAAAGTATCTAAAATAGCCTAAAGCTGTACCTGCAAATGCATGTATACCATATGTATTAGCTAATCCATCAACTATTCCACCAGTAATAAAGCCTAGGAGAATGCATATCCAAATCTCTGTATTGACTGGCAATAGCAATAGAAAAAGTATAAATACTTGGGGATTTACATAGCTATTAATATCAAGCCCGTTTAATATAAGTACCTGCAAACCTGCAAGCATTATGAAAGATAAAATATGTCGAAGTATGCTAATTGCCATTTGATAATTGACTTTCTAACGACTCAAGTTCGGTTTTTTGCAAATTATTAATAATATAAACACTTCTTAAATTTGTGAAGTTAGTAGAAAGACGAACCTTTATTTTAAGGAAAGACCCACCATTATCAGGCTTCACTTCAGCTACTTTTCCGATGAGTATATTTTCAGGAAAATCAGGCGAATAATTGCTGGTTCGTATGGTGCTTCCTTTTTTTACCACATTATATTTATTGATTAATTCTATTTGTGCAAAGTACGGCGATTCCCCTTTCCATACTAGTTTGCCAGTAGAGGAGGTATTGCCTTCGAGTTTTGGGGTAGCAACAAATTTACTGTTAAGGACAGACATGGCCACACTGAAATTTTCCGAAGTTGCTACTATTCGTCCAACGATTCCTTGAGGTCCAATGACGCCCATATTTCTTTTAATTCCATGTCGCGATCCCTTGTCGATGGTAATATAATTATTCATTAAATCGGTTGAATTTTGAATTACATTTCCAGGAATATAAGTGAATTTTTGTCTGAAAGTTGTATCCGTATTTGTAATGGTATCGCCTTTATCAATATAATATGATTCTAAAACCAGTTTTCGGAGTGCAACGTTCTCCAATTGCAGGCGTTCATTTTCTAAGCCCAAGGAGAAGTATTTTGTTATATCCGCTCTTTTTTCAATTACAAATCCATTCGCGCTATTGGATGAGTTTAGTATTACAGCATGATGGTATGTATTGAAAGAATAAATAAAATAGAATGCAATTGATTCTAAGAGTAAAAGTAAGAAAAAATGAGAATAACGCTGTATAAAGAGGAAGAAATTACGCATGGATTTTCTTCAAGGGTATAAGTAGTTATTGCATAATTGACTTAAAGGATTCGAGATTTTTTAAAGCAAATGCGGTTCCTCTTACCACAGCTCGAAGTGGATCTTCGGCAACATAAACGGGCAGTTTAGATTTTATAGAAATTCGCTTATCTAAGCCCCTTAGTAATGCACCTCCTCCAGTTAGATATAAACCTGTATTATAAATATCTGCACTTAGTTCGGGTGGTGTTAATTCTAATGCCTTTAGTACAGCTTCTTCAATCTTCGAAATTGATTTATCAAGTGCCAATGCAATCTCTGAATACGATATGTGTATTTGCTTTGGAATACCGGTCATTAAGTCACGTCCGTTTACAGGGTAATCATCGGGCGGATTGTCGAGTTCAGGCAGAGCAGAACCAACTTCAATTTTAATAACTTCGCCTGTGCGCTCACCAATTAATAAATTATGTTGACGGCGCATGTATTCAATAATATCTTCTGTGAAATCATCGCCCGCAACTCTGATACTTTGGTCGCAAACAATACCAGAAAGTGCAATTACAGCTATTTCGGTTGTACCTCCTCCAATATCAATAATCATATTGCCCATAGGTTCTGCTACATCTATCCCAATTCCAATAGCTGCGGCCATTGGTTCGTGAATTAAATAAACCTCTTTAGCTCCTGCTCGTTCGGCCGATTCTTTTACAGCTCTTTTTTCCACTTCGGTAATGCCTGATGGAATGCATATTACCATTTTTAACTGTGGCTTAAAAAGTGTTTTATTTGGATTGATAAGTTTTATCATTCCACGAATCATTTGTTCAGCAGCTTCAAAATCGGCAATAACGCCATCTTTTAATGGACGAATAGTTTTGATGTTCTCATGGGCTTTGCCATGCATTTTTTGAGCTTCCTTCCCAATTGCAATAACCTCACCTGTGGTTCTGTTTTTTGCAATTATTGAAGGTTCATCTACGACTACTTTGTCTTTGTAAACAATTAAAGTATTTGCTGTGCCTAAGTCTATAGCTAGTTCTTGTGTTAAAAAATTGAAAATGCCCATTAACGCGTTTTTCCGATTAAAAATTTTACAAATTTATTGCGAATTGAGGTGTTTTGTTATCAATTTCAAAAAAATATTTATACAGGTGATTTAATTCCAACATTCGTGAATTCTAATGTTTGAAATGTCGATTTCCAGTCATAACCATCGCCATATTATGTTCATCACAATAATCAATGGATAATTTATCTTTGATGGAACCGCCAGGTTGGATTACGGCATTAATTCCTTCATTATAAACAATTTCAACACAGTCGGGGAAAGGGAAAAAAGCATCGCTCGCCATAATAGATCCCTTTATATCAAATCCAAAATGTTTTGCCTTATGGATTGCTTGGTTTAAGGCATCTACTCTACTTGTTTGGCCGGTACCCGACGCAAGCAATTGTTTGTGTTTTATTAGGATTATGGCATTCGACTTTGTATGCTTCACTAAAATATTTGCAATTAGCATATCAGCCTTCTCGCTTTCTGATGGCTGAGTTTTTGTCACTACTTCCAAATCATCTAAGGTTTCTGTTATGCTATCGCGATCTTGAATTAATACGCCATTTAGTATTGTCCTCGATATTTTAGATGGGAATTCTATCTCTTTTATTTCAAGAATGATTCTATTTTTTTTACTGCTTAGAATTTTTAAAGCGTCATCTGAATAGGAGGGAGCAAGTATTATTTCGAAAAATAATTTATCAATTTCAGTAGCTGTTGCTGAATCAAGCTCCGAATTGCAACATAATATTCCACCAAAAGCTGATACCGGATCGGCCGCCAAGGCACCTAAATAAGCCGAAAGTAGAGTTGGCCTTATAGCCAAACCACATGCGTTATTATGCTTTACAATGGCAAAAACCGGTTCGGTCTTAGGGAAATCTAAAACGAGGGCCATCGCCGCATCTACATCCAATAAATTATTGAAAGACAATTCCTTGCCTTGATGTTTAACAAATAATGAATCTAAGTTTCCCGAAAATATAGCAGACTGATGCGGGTTTTCGCCATAGCGCAATTCATAAATTTTTTGACCATCAAAATAATTTGCAATTGCTTTATCGTAATGTGCAGT
>CANMPY010000214.1 GCA_947499775.1 Bacteroidota bacterium
TAAATTAGGCTCATTGTTTCGTATAAAGGATAATTCTTTTAAAATATTATGCGCCAAATCTAAGGCTAATGGCATGTAATTTTCTGTCTCTTTGGTTGCATATCCAAACATCATACCTTGGTCGCCTGCACCTTGCGCATTGGCCTTGGCTTCGAAATCTTGTGTGTCTGCAATTCGGTCGACGCCTTGATTAATATCGGCAGACTGGTCGTGAATAGCTGAAATAACGGCACATGAATTACCTTCAAACATATATTCTGATTTGGTATACCCAATTTTACAAACCACCTCTCGCGCAATTTTCTGAACATCTAAATATGTGTTCGTTTTTACCTCGCCAGCCAAAACCACCAAGCCAGTAGTTACAAGCGTTTCGCATGCTACTTTTGATTCAGGATCCCATGCTAAAAAATTATCAATTAGAGCGTCAGAAATTTGATCAGCTACTTTGTCAGGATGACCTTCGGAAACAGATTCAGATGTAAATAAATAGGACATTTTTTATATTAAAGGGTGCAAATTTAAGATTTTAGATTGTAATCTCGTAAATAGTGAAATTATAAAGTCATAGAAAGCACATTGGTTAATGTGATAGTGTGCAAACGCTATATTCCTTTTATCTTTTTCTCAATTAAACTCGTTGAATAACCTGGTAAAAAATCGATAGTGGTTACTTGGCCTCCGTTGGCTATAATAAATTCGTATCCTACAATTTCTTCAATTTTGTAATCAGATCCTTTTACCAAAATATCGGGGTTAATGAGTTCAATTAAATGCTTGGGAGTGCTATCACTAAATAAGATAACAGCATCTACGAAGCCCAATGCGGCTATTATCTCAGCGCGAGAATCCTCATCTTGAATAGGTCGTGATGGGTTTTTAAGGGCTGTAACCGAGGAGTCTGAATTTACAGCTACGATTAATTTAGTGCCTAATGTTGCCGCTTTATTTAAATAATCAACATGACCTCTATGTAAAATATCAAAACAACCGTTTGTAAAAACAAGGGTTTCACTGTTTTGTTTCCATGTCTTTCTTAAATTAATTAAGGCTTCAAGCGATAGTATTTTTGATTTATATGACATCGGCTACCTTTAAACGATTTCGCAGTTTAAGGCTTATTAAAACCATACTGATAATTCCTATCACAAATATCATGATCATTTGAGAAGCGTGACTTATTGTAGCATAGGTAATCCCTTCTTGTTCGGAAACTCCAAATAATACCATCCCTAAACCTACCAAATTATGATAAACCCCAATACCTCCTGGAACTGGAAGTATAATAGCAATAGTACCCAAAAACAAAACAATTAATCCAGCTTGATATCCTAAATGAGTGGTGGGTTCGTAGGCAAAAAAGGTAAAATAAGCCATAGCAAAATACATGCTCCAAATAAAAATGGAATGTGCAATAAACAATAAGGGCTTTTCAAGTTTTAATACACTTTTTATTCCGTCCATAAACCCTTGAGCAATCGTAGTTGCTTTTTTATAAAGTGTGAGGGTTCTAATTTTATTGCGGAGCAAATAAATAACAACACCAAATACAAGAACAACACCCAATAAAACGTATTTCACATACCCGTTATTTTCTGTAGAATTTCCAAACATTGGGAAAATAGATTGGTTTAAAAATCCATTTAACATATCGAATTGTGAAATAAATATAAAAATAGTTACAATAAAGGTTATAATTAAATCAATGACCCGTTCTATAAATACCGTTCCAAATAATTTTTCTACTGGTATTTTATCGGTTTTAGATAAGGCAGCACATCGTGTGACCTCCCCCAATCGAGGCACTAAATTATTTGAAAAATACCCGATCATTACTGCATAAAATGCATTCCAATTGTTGGCTTTATATCCAAGGGGTATTAATAATAAATTCCATCGCAAGGCACGGCTGGCATGAGCCAAAATGCCACAGAGCATAGCAATAAATATCCAAAAATAATTGGCATGTTTAATTTCCTCAAACATTTGTTTGAGATCCATATTTTTGAATGCCCAACCTAAAAGTCCTAAACCCAATCCGAGGAAAAGGATAAATTTTAGGCTATTTTTTAGGTTAAACTCCATTTAAAGCAATGAATTGTCAGGGTTTACAAAGGCAAGAGATGGTTTAAATTTTTTGGCTTCTTCAAATTCCATTTGAGCAAATGAAATCACAATTATGATGTCGCCTACTTGTGCTTTGCGCGCTGCCGCACCATTTAAACAAACAATCTTACTGCCGCGTTTCCCACTTATAATGTAAGTTTCCAAACGTTCGCCATTATTATTATTTACTACAAGTACCTTTTCGCCCTCAATTAAGTTGGCCGCATCCATTAGGTTTTCGTCTAGTGTTAAACTTCCCACATAATGCAATTCAGTTTGGGTAAGCTTAACATTGTGAAGTTTAGATTTTAAAATTTCTATCAGCATTCTATTTAAAGAGTGCAAAAGTAATTCAAAGCCCTCTAACCCCCAAAGGTGTAATTTTAGGATTTAAATTAATTTGATTTAAATTGTAAACCATACTCTGCTCTATTATTTACACATTGACCTTTTTATGAATTGATGGTATTTATTGAAACATCCATAGGGGTTTGTTGGAATCGCTATTACCCTTAACTTTGAAAATTGTAAAATGACCTGTAATCTCAATGTACAAATTATTAGTTTAGCGAATATAGGGCTAATGTCTTTTTCAACTTTTGGGAGTATTTAGCATTAATATTTTTCAGTGGTAAAAACAGAAACCATCCATCCATTTATTAAGGCCTCATCAAATGGATTAGTACTTGATGTTCGTTCGCCAATGGAATATAATCATGGTCATTTGCCTGGATCCATTTCTTTTCCGCTTTTTAGTGATGAGGAGAGAGCAGTGGTTGGAACTTTATATAAGCAAAAAGGCAAAACTGAGGCCATTTTAAAAGGCCTTGAATTTGTAGGTCCTAAATTAAAAGGATTTGCCGAAAAGGCTTTAGGCTTTAATGCGCCAACCTTATATATTCACTGTTGGCGAGGCGGGATGAGAAGCGAAAGTATGGCTTATGTATTGCAATCGTCAGGGCTTCAGTGTGTTCTTTTAAAAGGGGGTTATAAAGCCTATAGAAATTATATAATTTCCCAATTTTTGGGTTCTTGGAAATTTAAAGTAATAGGTGGTAAAACCGGAAGTGGAAAAACAAAAGTATTGGCCGAATTAAGTAAACTTGGCGAACAGGTTTTAGACCTTGAAGCGCTTGCAAACCATAAAGGGTCAGCTTTTGGGCGCATTGGCGAATTGCCACAACCAACAACAGAGCAATTTGGAAATAATTTATTTCATATTCTTAGCAGCTTCGATAGCAAAAAAACAATTTGGATTGAAGATGAAAGCCACAGCATTGGCAGTATTTTTATTCCTTCCGAATTTTATTTAAACTACAGGAAGGCACCTTTAATAGTAATGGATGTGTCTTTTGACGAAAGGGTAAAAAATTTAGTAAATCTTTATGGCGATTACAATATAAAGGAGTTAAAGGAAGCGTTTATACGGATAACGCGAAAATTAGGTGGACAACATGTAAAACACGCCTTAGAATTGTTAGATCAAAACCAGTTAGATGAGGCGGCATCTATAGCCTTGAAATATTATGATAAGTCATATGAATATGGATTGGAAAATAAGGATACAAAGGTAGTTTCATACGTATTATGCGATAACCTTAGCCCGGAACAAATTGCCAAAACCCTTTTAAAAACAATATGAGTGTAGACGTAAAATTAACATCTTTAAGCAGCAGCTCAGGATGTGGATGCAAAATTCACCCCAATGAACTTGAAGAAATACTTAATGGACTTAAAACAGGATTGAATTTTCCGAATCTAATAGTTGGGAACGACCGTTCGGACGATGCCTCCGTAATGCAATTAGCAAATGGCGATTTATTAATTCAAAGTTCCGATTTTTTCACCCCTATTGTAGATGATCCTTTTTTGTTCGGAAAAATTGCTGCCGCCAACGCCATAAGCGATATTTTTGCAATGGGTGGAATTCCATTAATGGCAAATGCCCTCTTGGGTTGGCCAACCGATATACT
>CANMPY010000215.1 GCA_947499775.1 Bacteroidota bacterium
ATTAGAAACATATTTCTAAAGCTTGTTACGCGTCGTGCCTCATCTTTTAAATCTTCGTCAACGGTGTTATAAATTTCTTCATAACTATAATTTGAGCCTCCACCAAAAAGACTGGTCGATACATTAAAATCGCCGTTAAAGCGCAAAAATACCGATCGTGTTAAGAGTATTTTAGATTCTAATCCAAAACCCAAGCTTAAACTTCTATGCGCTGTTTTGCCAGGAGTTCTATTAAATTGATTGCCTTTAACATTCGGATCTGCAATATTTTCTTGATAGGTATTTAAATCTTCCTCATTGGATAAATAGTATTTAAAATTATTATTTAAAGCGCGGGTAGAATAAACATCAGCTCTAAAAAATGAACTCACCCCTATTGGCGACGAAATCGTTGTATTTCGCATAAACGCACTTATTTTAAGGCCTACACTGCTCGTTGCAAAATCTGAAATTCCACCATCTTTGTGATACAAGGCTTGAAAATCTTTTCCACCATAGGTATAATTTGCGGCAATCTCTTCGCTATAATAACTCCCATAATCCTCAATTGGAACTTTTTGATACGATGCATGTGCTGCAAGGCTTACATATTTTTTAATAGCGTATTCAACATACACATCGTGGTTGGTTAATACTTGATACAAATTAGATTCTGAATACAGAATTTCATCCGATTTTAGCAAGCAATATTGCGAGCTATATCCTGCGGCTATTTTTTTTCCTAAAAACCCTGGATTTCCTTGACCCTGAGTAAAATTAAATGCGAGTAAAAGCACTGTGAGTGCGCAAAATCTAATATACTTATTTTCCATTTTTTAAATCGTAAAGTTGGTTGTAAATCATTGCCCTTAATATTAAATCTTTGGGCCTTTTGTTAATACTGTGATAATCCACTAGCACAGGCTTGCCTGTTTCTACATCATAAACCAAGAGCAAGTTTTCGAGCCGTTTATCTTTCGATAACTGCCACACTATGTACAAAGGAAAAACCGGGTATAAAAATACTGCAGCAGCACAAGCATAGGGTTCAAAAGCTCTCTTATTTTCGGTGTATTTGTATCCTGTCCATCCTAAATATTTGGTTTTATAATCGGTAAATGCATCAGCAATAAATTCTTTCTGATACAATTCCATTGTTAAAGTATCGTTACTTACTCGTTCAATAAGCCAATCGTTGAGCAAGGCAAATTTATTAAAGGCTTCTGTATTAAAATTAGCTTTTCCTGCCTTATCAAGTACAGTAATTTCTATACCGCCACGACTAGCCTCAGATTTATAGTAGCCTGCTATTTCGTCTTGCGTAATTTCATCTTGTACCAAATACGATTTCCCATCGTATTTAGAACTGTAATCGGGATTAAATAATACAACAGAGATTATCTCATCATGTGCTTTTTCCTTTTCATTATTTAGGAAGCCTGTTTTTTTCTTAGCTTTAGCGTCTTTCTTTTTAACCGGCACATATTCATCGTCCTCTTCATCCTCCTTTACCTCATCAGCAACAGCTAAACTTTTGCTTATATCGGCAAAATAGGTCTTAAAGGATTTATCTTTTAATAAATCATAAAATGCGGCGAAATAATATTTATCGGCTTTTGTTTTCTGCTTTATTTTTAGTTTATCCACCTTGCTCTTTACCACTTTAGTAGTATCGTTAAAAATAGGTCTATACTCTGTAAAACCGCTTTTCGACAATTTGTTGATGACTAACATATCGGCAAACACTTGATCTCTCATGCGCTTCAATTGAGCATCTTTAGGATATTTCACCGTCATTTCCCATAGATACTTAGCTGCCAATACCGATAATTCTTTGTCTTTTAGTTTGGTAAAGAATTTTGGAACTTGTTGCACATCGCCCTCGTAATCTTTATCGTTGCACCCATAATCATCCAAGTCGTCATCATAAGAGGCATGGTGTTCGATTGAATAAAGGCTCATCGCTTTTATTTTATCGGTATACGTATTTGCACCATACGTATTATCTAATAAATAAGCAATGTAATAGGCTTTGGCAGGGTTACCCGATTTTATATAGAGCGATGCAAGCTCAAACCGAGCTATTTTTTGGATCTTGGTAAACTCAGTTTTTGACACCAAATACAAACTCTTGCCAGTTGAGTCGGCTTCTTTACTTTCTAAAATACTTGTAATGTTTGTTTTGCGCTTTCCTACATTCGGATGCGAATGCCTGTCGTCATCTTCATTTTCGTCAGCACTAATCTCATCCAACTTTTCGCTTAAATAATTTTCTGGAAATTTATAATGCTCAGTTTCAAATACAGACGGTTTCCACTCAATCATGTCGTATGGCAAATAGGAATACAATAACACATCAAATCCAGAAACAGCCGCATAGGGATTGTAATTCGTTTTTATAAACAAGTCCAAGCCTTTTTCGTCGGCTTCTGTTTCATGATTTTTAGAGTATTTATAAAGTGTTTTTAGTTTTTCCTCTATCGTTACGGTTGAACTTCGCCCTACCTCTTTTAAAATGGCTTCCCGTTTTTTAAATTGTTCAAAATTGTGTTTTTCAGTATAATGAACTATTTCGTGTGCTAAGATAAAAGCAAGTTGAGCTTCATTTTCAACTTGAGCCACCAATCCAGATGTAACAAAAATAATACCTTGATTGGTGCTAAAAGCATTGGCCACCGTGCTTTTTAGTATATAAAATCTCAATTCTTCACGAAGCGGTTTATTATCCTTCAATAATACATCGGCTATCTTTTCAACATATTTCCCCATATCATCGCCATAAATAACTCTACCCGACATCATCATATCGGTAATGGCATAATTAGATTCGAGGGCAAAGGTTTTTTTCTTCTTTTTATCTTTATTAGAGGCTGTTTCGCGTTTAATTTCATCAAGCTCATTCTTGTATTTTTCCGAAGCCATCAGCCTAAAATCATCAGGCATATTTCCTTTACTCAAAAGTGTTTGATAATTATCAAAATCCTGAGCATAGCAATAGCTTGATACAAGCAATAATAAGAGTACTATTTTTATTGATTTCATTATAAAAAATTAAGGTTCAATACTAACAAAAAATGAGGTAAGATTTGAATTTATTTTTATAAAAATTACGCCTTAGGCGTTTGTTTTACGGTCTATTTCTTTTATTTTTGCACCCTTATTAAAAAAAACGGACTCGTGGCTTAATGGATATAGCATCTGACTACGGATCAGAAGGTTGGGGGTTCGAGTCCCTCCGAGTCCACCACTAATTAGCCAATCCATAAAAAGATTGGGAATAGCGAAAACAACGGGTTAAATACATAACGAAATTGACCTAAAACTTACAAACAAGGACCAGTAGCTTAATGGATAGAGTCCCTGACTTCGGATCAGGTGGTTGGGGGTTCGAGTCCCTCCTGGTCCACTAAAAGGGATAAATCCAAAATACAATGGGTTTGTCCCTTTTCTTTTTTATAATAAACCTTAACTTCTATTGGATTATCTGCAATACAAAAAGCTGTTAAAATAAAATTTGCTTTTGTCAAAAATGTTTTAATTCTTTGTATAGCAATGGAATAATGCAAATGCCTAATGACTGAGTACATAAAAAAAGGCGAGTTGCCCCGCCTTAAATGTTTTCACAACGGAATAATCCTTATTGTGATTTGCTTTTCTCGTATTGCAATTATACAAAAGTTTTAGAATTAACACATCAAATATTTATGAAAAAAATCTTAGGACTAGATTTAGGAACGAACTCGATTGGATGGAGTTTGATTGAAATTGATCATAGCGGAGCACCTATTCGAATTATTGCAATGGGCTCAAGAATTATTCCATTAAGCTCGGATGATAGGGATCAATTTCAAAAGGGACAAGCTATTTCAAAGAATTAAGATCGGACAACATCACGAACCCAGCGGAAGGGATATAATAGAAATCAACTTAAAAAAAGTGATGATTTTAAATATAGTTTAAAGAAGGAATTGATTAAACTTGATATTTTCCCTACTGAAGAATTATTAAATCTACCAAGTCTTGATTTGTGGAAACTAAGAC
>CANMPY010000216.1 GCA_947499775.1 Bacteroidota bacterium
TTCCGTCGCTTAATTTTTTTCCAATTTTAAAAGCATATCCATCAATATCCTTAAAAAAAACGCCTTCTTTTATATTAAAGGCTGGACGCTTATTGCTTACATCATAGAGCAAAGCTCCCCAATTTAAATTTGCTTTTGGAATTAAAATATTAGAGGCGTAAAATGCAAAACCCGAAATGCATAAGATGGCCACATACATTGGTATAAAAAGCCGGAGAAGGGATATTCCAGATGATTTTATGGATACTAATTCGTAATTCTCGCCCAGACTTCCAAAAGTCATGATGGACGATAAAAGTACGGCCAAAGGTAAAGCCATTGGAATAAGATGTATAGCCGAATAGCCAATAAACTCCAATATAACATACCATTCGAGCCCTTTACCTATTAAATCGCCTATGTATTTCCACAAAAATTGCAATAAAAACAAAAATAGGGTAATGAAAAACGTAGCTATAAATGGCCCTATAAAGGTTCGAAGAACTAAGAGATGTAGTTTTTTTAGGCCCAAGTTTACTTTGAATTAACTAATTGGAGTTCGCAATTTTCAATCCTAAATTTCTTTGTACAAATAAATTCATATTCGGATGGATAGTTAGATGCAATAATTAGCGTTCTCGATTGGGTGTATTTAGCAACCAAGTCTTGATAAATGGCAATATTTTCTGCATCCATGTTGGAGCAAGGTTCATCCAAAAAAACCACATCACTGTTCGAAAAAAGGGCTAGGCTATTTTTAAACCGTTGTTTTATTCCTGATGATAATTGTTTAATCGGCTTGTTGCGATGTTGTTCAAGGTTACTTAGCTTAATAATTGAATCGCAATCAAGGGATTCATATGCAGGTTTATGTTGGTAATGAAATGCAATGTGTTCTTCAACCGTTAAGTCTTCAAATAAATCGATATAAGGGGATGAAAATACAAAATCAGGAGAGTTTATAATCATGGCATCCTTAGTCCAAATAACCTTGCCGGAATCAAAATAAAGAAACCCTGCCAGAATTTTTAATAAGGTGCTTTTGCCTGAGCCATTGGATCCAAGAATTGCAATTTTTTCTCTATGTTGAATACTCAAATTAATTGATTTAAGTACCCATTGAGATCCAAATCGTTTACTTAGGTTTTCGATATGCAAAAAAGCAGCCAACGTTTTATTTTATGAATTAGGTTGCAAGAGTGGTTTATAATAATGGACTCATCCTATTTAACCATTTGGAAAATTTTTGTTTTATTTTGATAGAAATCCTTTCATAATTCCTCTATCCGATTCTTTGATAAAGGTTAATATTTCGTCACGTTCTTTTGTGGCGGGCATTTCAGCTTCAATTTTTTTAATAGCGGTAGCATTGTTAAAGCCACGTATGTATAAAATTCTATAGATTTCTTGTATCTCAGATATTTTTTCGGAAGTAAATCCGCGTCGTCTTAATCCAATTGAATTTACACCTTCGTAGGACAATGGTTCACGTGCAGCTTTTGAGTAGGGGGGTACATCTTTTCGTACCAAAGACCCTCCTGAAATCATAACGTGAATACCAATTTTGGCAAATTGATGGACTGCAGATAGTCCTCCAATAATAGCAAATTCTCCAATTTCGACATGACCAGCCAACTGAACGGCATTGGCTAAAATACTATTATCGCCAATGATACAATCATGAGCAACGTGCACATAAGCCATTAATAAACAATTGCTTCCAATTACAGTTCTCCCACTTGCACTTGTGCCTCTATTTATGGTTACACTTTCTCTGATAACGGTATTATCGCCAATGATGGTTAAACTAGGTTCGCCATCAAATTTAAGATCTTGAGGAATAGCACTGATTACTGCGCCTGGAAATATTTTTACATTTTTACCAATGCGAGCCCCTTCCATAATGGTTACATTAGATGCAATCCAACTTCCTTCGCCAATTTCTACATTTTTGTGAATGGTAACAAATGGGTCAATCATCACATTTTGAGCAAGTTTTGCTTCTGGACTTACGTATGCTAGTGGTTGAATCATAGATATTAATTAAGTTCGGCTTGGTCAGATTTATTTCTAACGACTTGTGCCATCATTTCGGCTTCACAAACAATTTTATTTCCTACAAAGGCCGTACCTCGCATCAAGCACATTCCTCTTCGAATAGGAGCGATGAGTTCCATTTTTAATATTAAGGTGTCGCCTGGTACTACTTTTCCTTTAAATTTTGCAGAATCAATTTTTACAAAATAAGTACTGAAATTTTCAGGATCAGGTTCTCTACTCAAAATTAATACTCCACCGGTTTGCGCAAGGGCTTCAATTTGTAAAACAGCTGGGAATAAAGCTTCGCCTGGAAAATGACCTGGAAAAAAATACTGGTCGGCACTAACATTTTTTATGGCAACTACTTCATTTTCGGAAAGTTTTATAACCTTATCGACCAATAAAAAAGGCCATCGGTGTGGTAAAAGTTTTTCAATTTGAGGATGTGAAAATATTGGAGGTTTAGATGGGTCATAAACCGGTACGTCTATTTTAAACTTATTCTCCTTTTTAATCTTTTCGATTTGACGTTTAATCTTTTTTGCAAATTCAATATTGGCAGCATGCCCCGGACGAGCAGCCATTATCTGTGCTTTAATTGGAGTACCAATTAAGGCTAAATCTCCAATCATATCCAAAAGTTTATGTCGAGCCGGTTCGTTGTGAAATCTTAATTGAACATTGTTGAGTATGCCTTCTTTTTTAACCTCAACCTTAGGTAAATTGAAGAGTTTTGCTAAATTTTCTAATTCATAATCTTCAACAACTCTATCTACTATTACAATTGCATTATTTAAATCGCCACCTTTTATTAAATTATTCTGAACCAACATTTCTAGTTCATGCAAAAAACAAAAGGTTCTACAACTCGCTATTTGTTCACCAAATTCATTTAGGGTAGTAATAGAAGCGTGCTGACTTCCCAATACAGGTGAATTATAATCAACCATAACGGTTAGTCTATAATCATTTAGTGGCATAGCTACCATTTCTATATGATTTTCGCTATCTCTATAGCTAATATTCTCGGTAATTTCAAAGTATTCTCTTTCTACTTTTTGAATCTCGATCCCAACGGATTTTAACCTATTTACAAATTCAATAGAGCTGCCATCCATTATAGGAATTTCAGGCCCATCAATTTGCATCAGTACATTGTCTATTTCTAAACCTGCTAATGCGGCTAATACATGTTCGACTGTAGAAATTCGTGCCCCATTTTGCTCAAGTGTGGTTCCTCGTGATGTATCTACAACTAAGTCACAATCGGCCTTAATTGTAGGGTTATTTTCTAAATCTATTCGTTGAAAAACATATCCATGATTTTCAACGGCAGGATTAAAGGTTAAATTTACTGGTTGCCCAGTATGTAAACCTACACCCGACATGGTAAAAGAATTTTTTATGGTGGTTTGGAATTTTTCCATTGAAACTTATTTTTTTTCTAAATGAGTAATGCGTAAATCTAAGCTTGGTAATTTGCGATATATAACTTGCGATTTAAACGCTTCTTTTAAGGGCATAATCGGACTTCCAATCCATTGTTTGCCCTCTTCTTTAATACTTTTGGGAATGCCGCTTTGAGCCCCAATCTGAGTTCCATTGGCGATGCTAATATGCCCAACAAACCCAACCTGACCTCCAATAATACAATTATCGCCTAATTTTACTGAGCCTGATATTCCTGTTTGAGAGGCGATAACGGTGTTTGCTCCAATCTCAACATTATGGGCTACTTGAATTAAATTATCTAATTTAACTCCTTTTCGCAAAATAGTACTGCCCATTGTGGCTCTGTCGATGGTGCAATTGGCCCCTATTTCTACATCATCTTCAATAATGACATTGCCTACTTGTGGAATTTTTATATACGATCCGTCCTTTTGTAATGCAAATCCGAATCCGTCGGATCCAACAACTGTGCCACTATGTATGATACAATTGTTACCCACTTTGGTTTCGCTATATAATTTAACACCTGAATGAATAACGG
>CANMPY010000217.1 GCA_947499775.1 Bacteroidota bacterium
AGAAGAAAAATCAAATACCCGTCTCAATTTTTTTAGAGGCTCATGGATTGCAGATTACCCTGATGCCGAAAACTACTTAGCTTGTTTTTATAGCCCGAATTTTTCGCCCAATGGTCCAAATTATTCGCATTTCAAAAACAGTGCGTTTGATAAGTTGTACGAATCCATTTTTACCCAAACCAACGATTCAATGCGTTTGGATATTTACAAGCAAATGGAAACTATTTTGATGAATGAATGTCCGGTCATTCCATTATTTTATGATCAATCGATTAGGCTTATTAACCACAGGGTTAAAAATATGAAAAATAACGCTTCCAATTCTTTGGATTTGCGTCGGGTAAGATTAGAGTAATGTCTAAATCACTTATCTATTGATTTTCATTAACTTAAATTTATTTTTTAAGCATTACTTCATCACCTTATTTCCAAAAATGCAAAAGCATTATTAAGAAAAGCATCGAAGAAATAAACCGCTTAGGCAATGAAACTAAAACGAATAGGTGAATCAAACCACTAGGGTTGCTATGCTATATCTGAGCTACAGCATCCAAAATCGATTACCCTATTTCTGTCCTTCAATAAATTTATTTAAGTCGTCAATACTCGACTCAAACGTAAAGGCATCGTTAAGTTTATAATAATTGCCAGGATCAAATGTTTTGCCCCAAGCCATTTTTGCAAAATCGAGCCGTGTGTTTTCGAAATCAAAAATCATCATCACCTCTTTTACTTGCGATGAAAGCAAACAGTTTGAATTTAATATTTGCTTGGCTAAGGTTAATTTACTGTCTTCGAATGATTTGGATTTAATGCTTTGTTTTGCTCCTGTAAATTCCTGTTGGCTCATAGGCCAATCGCAATTGTTAGGCCCGTTATACCCTTGCAAAATGTACACTTCACGTTTTGGCGCGCGTGTAACTTGAGCATCACGACCATGACCATGACCATCGCCAACACCATGATTATGCCCTTCGTGGCCAGTAGATCCTGATGACGATGTAGTTGTAGTAGTTGTAGTAGTGCTTCTTGATGATCCGTTCATTAGCGGGTCGGTGATGTTTACATTCATATTCACCCCCATTCCTCCGGCATTCATATCAATAGAAACATTTCCTCCTGCAGGGGCGTTCCCTGAGGTAGTGGTTGTAGAAATAGTTGTGGTTGTAGATTCATTGGCTGGAGGTGGTGTTACCGAATATACCACTACCGATTGGCCAACCGTTGGTTGGGCTTGAATAATTTCGACACAGCTGCGAGGCTTTATTTTATAAACCTCTCCTTTTTTCACTATTGCATAGGTAAATTCCCAACCATTTTTAGTTTCACCGGCCCACATAAAATATATTTTTTGGTCAATGTCGGCTATTTTTCCGCCTTCAAAAATTATTTTGGCGGTGGCCATAGGCTGCTTTAATCCTGTAACTTTAACATTCGTTTGTGGGCTTGCATTTTGTTTGATGCCATCAATAACAATATGAAATCGTTCGCCTTGTTCACTAAAAACAACAAGATCGTTTTGTGCAAACGAAAACAGCGCTAAACCAATAAAACTTAAAATAAAGAAAATCTTTTTCATGTTAACTTCTTTTAATTATTTGATTATAAATGGAATAAATTGGTGCCAAAAATAATATTATTTTCTTAAAATTCTATTTACAGCAATTACTCTAATTTTTAGCACTTTTTATTAATTTGTGCTAGACCCTTTTGGACTCAATTTTGGCCTCCATAGTCTGCGAAATTTGGCTTTGTTTTTTTAAAGGCAATAAAAATAGATGACCAATCATCGCGCTCATCTCCATTAAACAGCCTTACACATTCATACGTTTTACAAGCCCAGTCTTGAATAATACACTGGTATTTTGTATCGGCAAGCACCAGCCCTTTGCTCACAAGCAAGTGCGCAGCTTCATATATATATGCGAGCGGAACAACAAACTCAATCACTAAAATGTCTTCCTCTAAAGGCTCGTCATCCTTAAAATAAAGAGTTTGGGTTGATGAATACCTTTCGCAGTTTCCATCAAAATGTCCAAAGAGAAGTATATCTTTAAAGGAATTGATTAATTTTTGGGTATAAACCGTATCATTTTTGGGAGCTCTAAGCCTTAAAACCAATAAACGACCAGATGGACTAAATGATAACACTAATTTCTTTTCTTCAGGACCTATTGGGCTTTCAAAATAAATATTGCCTAGAGCACATACAGCTTCTCTTAAGATGATAAACCTTTGGTCTTCTAAAGGATCCCATTCGGCATAATGAAGTAAAATACAGGTGTGCAAATTGGCGCCGGCTGAGCAAATAGAGATGAACTCGCCACAATAATATTCAATAATTGTAAAGCTGTTTTCTGTAATTTTTACAGTACTAATGTGCTCGGCGAACAAGGTGTAATTGGCAGTAGTTTCATCTGCCAAAACCACAAGGCTAGTGGGATCTAAAATACCTAAGCCCAAATAAGGTGGAATGTTGTTTTTCATTGATGTGTGTTTTTAAAGGGTTATACAATTTTTTAAAACACCATGAAAATAATGAAGGCTATTTGGCACGTTAGTTTGGCGCGGGGCCCTCATCGTTTTACCACCGTGGCCTCGCGGCTCGGTTGGTTTCACATTTAAGTGAATCGTGATGTTGAACGCAAATATATGCAATTATATTAAACACCCATTTTTTTACTTAAAAAGTAAATTAAGAATCAGAGTGGAGAATTTTTAGAATAATTCACTTTCCTGTATGACCATGTCCCCCATCGCCCCTTTCGGTACCATTTAGCGATTCGCTTAAAACAAAGTGTGCGGTTTCATGTTTAGCTACCACCATTTGTGCTATGCGCTCGCCGTCATTAATGGTGTAGGCTTCATCGGATAAATTAACTAAACAAATTTTTATTTCACCACGATAATCTGAATCTATGGTTCCCGGCGAATTGATAACAGTAATACCATGTTTTGATGCCAGGCCACTTCGTGGTCTTATCTGCGCTTCATATCCTAGTGGCAGCTCCAAAAATAATCCAGTGCCTACCATCACTCTTTGTAAAGGATGCAATAGATATGATTCATCTAAATTTGCTTGTAAGTCTAGGCCTGCGGCTTGCGCGCTTTGATATTGAGGCAAAGGATGTTTTGATGTATTTATTATTTTTATATCAACTGACATATCCTGTTTTATATCGTTTTTCGATGTAGGCAATTCCAAGGCTAAATACGAGGAGCCAACACAAATTTAACGCCCAGCTATTGAAATGAATAAGGGGATTGGCAAAATAAGCCGAAGCATAAACCATCAATGTCAAGCCTAATATTATTCCTAATTTTTTTAAATTATAAGGTACTGGATAATATTTTTGACCCCATAAATAATTGGCTATGGCCAAAAAAGCATATACAAACAACGTGATCCACGCCGATGCTAAAAAACTAAACAATGGGATAAATATCAAATTTAGGATAACCGTGATTACTGCAGCTGCTATGGATAATTTTGAACCTTTTTTTGTGTTATTGGTTAACCTGTACCAAACGCTGATGCTATAAAATATACCTAAAAATAAATTGGCCATAAGCAGGATGGGTACTATTTTCATTCCATCGGGGTGTGTATAATAGGACGAATTGCGAATGAGCAATTCCGCCAATTCATCGACAAAAAGCATAGTAAAGACAAAAATAAACGCACATACCATTACAAAATAATCCATTATGCGCGCATAGAGCAATTGGGCATTTTCATTTTTATGCTGGCTAAAAAAGAAAGGCTCTGCCGCAAATTTGAACGCTTGAACAAACAAAGTCATAATCATACTTAATTTATAAAAAGCTCCAAAAACACCCAGTTCAAATAACCCATCGCTAGCGGGGCTAAGGTATTTTAAAATAACCCTGCTAAAGGTTTCATTGGCTATACCGGCAAGGCCAATAAAAATTAGCGGCCAAGCATAATTCAACATTGATTTTCGAAGGTCTCGGTCGGCCTTGAACCCGAATTTTACACATTCGGGTAAT
>CANMPY010000218.1 GCA_947499775.1 Bacteroidota bacterium
TTACTGATTCGTTTAATTCAGTAGTGTTATCATTCTGAACTTCGTCTAATTCGGTTGGCGTTTCAATTAGCGGCTTTGGTGTAATTTCGATATTAGGTAATTTTCCACCATTCAACAAAAATAGCAATTGTTCTCTTCGGGCTAATTTTATACCTTCGATTATAGCCCGTTGTGAGTTTACTTCATCTGCAAATACTTCATCTGTGCGAAGCTTATTTTTAAAGGCATCAAGGGATGCTCCAGCGAGTTCGCCTCTTAGAAACTTGTCAATCAGGTTAATGCGTTCTATCTCAAGTTTCATATCACCGTACTCTTAGAATGTTCTCTTATCAACGATTCTAATTTTTTGAAACATTGATATTTTTTATCTTTAAGTTCATCAACAGTATTGAATCCCATTTGTTCGGCCATTGAATTAATGTCAAGCCCATCATAATAGTTCATTAATATTTTCTGAGAGGATTCGTCTAACCTATTTACAAAATTTTTGACAATTACAGGGTCGTATTTTAAGGGTAGAGATTCCATTTGTTTGTTGATTTCTGTTTGCGTTACATCAACAATTTTGAATTTATTTTTTCTTTTAATTTGTTTATACCATTGATTTTTGGCAGTTGATAGTATAAAATCGGAGAGTTTTACATTAAGGAGGTAATCTGCTTTAGCTACGGTTAGCCAAACAGTAATTAAGGTTTCGTTCATTACATCCTTTACCTCATCTTGTGTTCCGTTATTGTTAAGGACGAATTTTTTAACGGCATTGAAATTCTGTTTGTAGAGGATTAGCAACGCCTTTTCGTTGCCCCCTTTAATTTCATTGACTAAGAAATTATCGGATTTTAATTCTATTCCGAACATTTATAGAGTTTTATTATTTATTTGTCGACAAAGATAGAAGAAGATATATCATAAAATAAATAATTTCGTTTTTAAATTGTGTATAACCACAACATAATTGTCGTATTTAGTGAATTATTTAAAAATTAATTTAAAAGGCGTTTGTTGTGATTGTATTCGCCTGTAGCACACAAAATATTCTATGATAAATAAATTAAAATCAGGTCTATTGGTATTCGTAATAGCATTATTAGGTGGCTTATCGTCATTAGCACTAAATAACTATTTTAAGAATAAATCAAATTCAACATTTTCTGAAGTTCAAACGGCCTATCAAACAAGCAACTTTGGGACTAATGCTATACCTAATATCAATTTTGTAGGCGTTTCTGAAAAGGCTGTCCAAACTGTAGTGCACATTAAAACTACCTATAATACAGAGAATAATAATAATACAATACCCGATCAGCATTTTTTTGACCCATTCGAGTTTTTTAATAATAAACGAGTCCCTCAAGGGTTGCGGCAATCCTCAGGTTCGGGGGTAATTTTAACGCCTGATGGATACATTGTAACGAATAATCATGTTATTCAAAAAGCAAGTAAAATAGAAGTAGTGCTCAATGACAAAAGAACGTATATAGCTGAGGTTGTAGGGGCAGATCCAGAAACAGACTTAGCATTACTTAAAGTAGAAGTTGCAAATCTAGAGTTTTTGCCATTCGGAAATTCAGACGAACTACGTATTGGGGAATGGGTAATTGCCGTGGGCAACCCAATGAACCTTACATCAACAGTTACAGCAGGAATTGTTAGTGCCAAAGGGCGAAATATAAATTTATTACGGCAGAATACAGAATATGCCATTGAAAATTTCATACAGACAGATGCAGCTGTAAATCCTGGTAATAGTGGTGGAGCCTTGGTAAATATTAAAGGTGAGTTAGTTGGAATTAATACGGCAATTGCTTCCGAAACTGGTACTAATATCGGATACTCGTTTGCAATACCAGTCAACATTGCAAAAAAGGTTTTGGGCGACCTTAAGAAGTATGGTGAAGTTAAGCGCGCTATTCTTGGGATAAGAATTCAAGATATAACCGCTGAACTAGCCGAACAAAACGGTTTGAAAGAAATTAAAGGGGTATATGTGCCAGAAGTTATGGCAGGAAGTGCAGCCGATAAAGCCAAGCTAAAGAAAGGAGATGTGCTTTTAAAAATTAATAACGTAGATGTGAATTCATCTTCTCAACTTCAAGAGCAAGTTAGTTTATATTATCCAGGTCAAAAGGTTGATCTAACAATTAAAAGAAATAATACTTTAAAAATTGTTAGGGTAACCTTAATGTCCAAAGACGGTAAAACGCAAGTTAAATCTGAAATAAAGGAGAAATAGTAAGTTTGCAAGCCGCTATTCTTGATATATATCATAATCCGAAAGCGTAAAATTAAAAACACAAAAGGGTTTTAGACTTTTAAAGTAGTCTAAGGGGGCGGGAGGCTTAAGTTTATTTCAGTGGGATTCAGTATTTCAGTAATGGATAAGTGACCTGTATCTAAATTAAAGATTTTTCTTCAATGCGCAAGGGTATGAAAGGGGCAATATTAATTGAAGGAATTTTACCAAAGATCAGCAAGGAAGGTTTTGCAGTTTCATTAAAGTAGTTTGATTTATTTTTTATCGAATATTTCTAGAAAGCAGTACATATATATATGTATGGTTCAATTTGCTTTCATAACTATTGGTTTGGAATAATATGAATGCAGAGGAAGCAAATAGAGTGAGCGTTTCTTAATGGAATTTTGCCTGGCAACATCAAAGAAGTATATTAGGCTGTATTGGCTGGTAACTCATTCTGCAATCTAAATCAAACTAAGATTAAAGTACACATATATATAATGGTATAAATTGTGAAATCTGTTTTTATAGGTGCTGGGATTATTTTTAGAACTGCGTCATTTGGTAAGTCGCTTAAAGCAGATAAAAGTAAAGGCATTTAAAGAGGTGTAAATTTTATAAAATTAAATAAATAGATATTGTTGAGTTTTTGGCGATGACATTTAGCTCTAAGTAGCATAAAATGGTTATAAGCACGGGGACTTGTAGAGTATACACATTCAATTTCAGGCAGTTATATAATAATTAAATAATAAATAAAATATGGTTTGTTAATGTGAAATCTAATTGTACTTTTGCACCCTCGTTCAGGGAAATGATTTAAAAAGTAGCCAGAAAGCGAAATCAAAGTTTATTAAAATAAGAAAAAATAAACTTGCTGATTTCAATTAAAATGTTACCTTTGCACTCCCTTAAATAAAGGAAAAGAAAGTAGCTTGAAAGCGGAAATAAAGTTTATTAAAATAATAAAAAATAAACTTGCTGATTTCAATAAAAATGTTACCTTTGCACTCCTTAAAATAAAGTAGATTTTTATTCAAGTAGAATAAATAAAGTTCTTTGAAGTATTGTAGAAATAGCGAGTGCCCATCCTCAATAGATGGGAAGTAAATCTTGAGAAATTTTCAACAAAACTTTTTTAACACGAAGAGTTTGATCCTGGCTCAGGATGAACGCTAGCGGCGGGCCTAATACATGCAAGTCGAACGGGATTGTTGGTAGTAATACCGACATGAGAGTGGCGCACGGGTGCGTAACACGTATGTAACCTACCTTTAACTGGGGGATAGCTTCGAGAAATCGAAATTAATACCCCATAATATAAAGAAGAGGCATCTCTTTTTTATCAAAGTTCCGGCGGTTAAAGATGGACATGCGGTGCATTAGCTTGTTGGTGAGGTAATGGCTCACCAAGGCTTCGATGCATAGGGGGTCTGAGAGGATGATCCCCCACACTGGTACTGAGACACGGACCAGACTCCTACGGGAGGCAGCAGTAGGGAATATTGGGCAATGGACGAAAGTCTGACCCAGCCACGCCGCGTGAAGGATGACTGCCCTATGGGTTGTAAACTTCTTTTGTATGGGAAGAAACCTCCGAACGTGTTCGGAGCTGACGGTACCATAAGAATAAGCACCGGCTAACTCCGTGCCAGCAGCCGCGGTAATACGGAGGGTGCAAGCGTTGTCCGGATTCATTGGGTTTAAAGGGTGCGTAGGCGGAAAATTAAGTCAGTGGTGAAAGCCTACAGCTTAACTGTAGAAA
>CANMPY010000219.1 GCA_947499775.1 Bacteroidota bacterium
CTTTCATAATTTTATCTATATCTGCTATAGCCTTATTCTTTAAATTATTTTTAATGGACTGATTTTAAGGTCAAGATATGCATTTCTTTTTTAAAGCGCATTTAATACAAGTTATTGGCTACAGCATTATTAGCGCTTTCTTAGGTATATGCGCAATCTCACTGATCTATCTCTTTAGTATAGTGACGTTAATAAATGGAATGGCTCTTGACATTCCGCTAATTTACAATTATCAGCAAGCTTATTACTATCAAGATATTCAACAAATCTGGCAATATGATTCTACTTGTGTACAGCATGACGAAGATCTAATTTATAGCCCTAAATTTGGCAGATGTAACTTTAGTAACCCTGAATTTAAAACAACTCTAAATTTTAATGGCGAAGGAAGAGCAGTCCCGGCGCGAAGCAATGCAAATCTTCATAAAAAAGGTATTGTTATATTAGGAGATTCTCATGCCATGGGTTGGGGCGTAAATGATGATGATACGTTTGCTAATGTCTTACAAAAAAATACCGATAAACCTGTATTTAACTTAGGAGTTTCTAGTTATGGAACCGAAAGAGAATTGAAGAGATTTTCTCTTTCAGGATTGTCCAATAAAGTTGATACTGTAATTATTCAATACTGCAATAACGATCACGGTGAAAACTTAACTAATCCTATGGATATATATACAAAGGAAAAGGTTGCAAGTTTTCGAGATGTTCTTTATACGTCTGCAGAACAAAAAAAAGCTATATCTAAGAGAGAAATAGTAAAAAAACATATCTACAGAGCATTACATGTTCTGCAAATATGGCTTGTCAATCTAGTTAAGCATCAACCTGAAGAGAAGAATTTAGATTTTCAAATTAACAATAAGGTAATGATCGAGGTTTTAAGCCGATACAAAAAAATATTGAGTAATAAGAAAATATATATTCTTTATGTTAACGGACATGGTGAACAATATATGAATTTTCATTCTAGCGAAGGTCAAATAATAAATAATCTAATCTACATAGATCCATTATTAGAAAAATCCGACTTTTATTTACTAGACGATCACTTAACTCCGATGGGACAAAAAAAACTGGGGGAAAGGCTATCAAAAGCTGTTATTACTCAGAATTAATCAGGTATTTTGGAAAATTTGAAATTCAATTGTAACTACAGAGATTAATAGAAGGTCCAAAGCTAATTTAGATAATTAACTCTTAATATGCGATCACCCCCCTCCGTATTTTTAAAGAGGGGTAATCTCTAAGTGTTTAAATTTTGATTTCATGCCACTTCTCTGCTTTTGGAGGGCACGGAATGAATTGCCAGTTGTTTAAATTAGTTTTAATGGCAGTTAAATGTTATCTACATAAAATAATAACTAGATTAAAAAGATAGGGTGCGCTATTTTATACATTATCCATTATTAATTTTGCAAGATAATTTTCAGTTTAGTGCGATAAATATCATTACGAACAAAATATGCTGAATTAGGCACTTGTGTGTAATCTGTTTTTATTAAATCTAGTATGCAGCTCGGAATGAACTGTTGCCACTCAACTCCACCAAAAGGGTAGGGATTAATTAACATAATCTTTGGCTTGGTATTAATGATCTCCCGACATGAATCTATACTGATGCCAAACTTGGGATTTTCATAGTAGTCTTTTTGCCAAGGTAAATAGAAAAAATTCCCTGATGCGGGCAAACGGTCAGCTAGGATATATTCATAGTTTTCAAATGGCCAAGCAATAATACGATCATCTTTTTCGGTAATTTTTTGTACTAACTCTGCAAAAGGAGATGAAGTTCTCGCTTGTCGATCAATAATATTAGCTGGTACTAATAAAATTAATTTTACAAAACATATAAGTAATATAGGCGATAAGAAAAAGGCAGTTAAACCGTTAGTCTTTGAGACTCTAAAAATAAAAATAAGCGGCATCGCTAAAAAAAGATATAACAGTGGTAGCCCTTGAAACCCAATTGCACGGACCAATAAACTAGCGATACCTAGCCCCAATACGAAAGAGCGCCAAGGAAACTTACGCTCATTTTTACCAAGCGAAGTAAGTGCACTAATGAAAATTAAAAAAATGCCAAAGCGAGCTAAATCATTTGTAATTCCTATGTAGGCTGAATTCAGTAAATATTGAATTCCAAGAACTTCACCTTCAATGTATTGCCGGGAAACAAAAAAATTGATCCAAAAATGCATTGCAAAATAACCAGCTATAGAGCCGATTACTGCTAAAAAAGCAATGTTAAGCGCTAGTCCAATGCCAGCACTAAGCAATATTAAGCGAGTAAATTGACGATGAAAGGAAGCAAAAAATAACAAAATGCAAATAGGAATATAGGTAAATGCTAAAAATGGCAAAGAGACTATCAGGAGATTTCCAGCGATAATTCGAGAGGAATTTAGCGCAGTAGGCATCAAAATAGCAGGAAGCGTGTATTGGGATAATATAATTATAAAAAATAAACCAGCTATTACTTGGAATAGATATGTATGCCCAAAAATATCGGCAAAGTAGATTAGCATTACTGTGGCCGCAGCAACACAATATGTGAGCCTTAGAAATAAGCTCTGCTTTTTAAATAAGGGTGAGAAGTAAAGTGAAATTAGAGCTAACCACTGTAAGAACATTATGGGAATTCTATAGGCCCAAACTCCAAAATGATGGTTAATTTTCTCTACCAATAATCCGGGGAGGAAAGTTAATGGACCATGTAATTCATGTATTTGTGAATATAGCTCACTACCGGAATTAATCAGCTTTACAGAAATAATATGGGTTACTTCATCTCCCCATTCTAGGTAGTTTAGAAGTTGTAGTTGGTAGCGAACGATAATTGTAGAAAATATAGCAATCAAACCAGCTTGCAATAACATGGATTTGTTAAAAATTTTCATATAATCATAGGACGAATATTCGCTCATAATGCCAAATAGAACCTTTAATTTAAGTGCTGAATTTTTTCATTAAAGTATTATTATGATTATGCACTTTTCGCCCGGCCTTTTTGATTCCTTGTCCAAAAAATCTTGTATTTATTGGGTTGGGAGTTTTTTCATGGCTTTTCTTATTCTGGGTATTTGTATTTACCAAGATTATGGAATTTCTTGGGATGAGCGGGTAGAGAGAATTGATGGCGCTGTCTCTCTTAAGTTCATCCAAAAAAAATTCGGCGTCGAGTCTGCAGATTTATCAGCAATGCTGGATCGGCAAAACTACAAGGCATCACTCGAGTTAGTGGATTATAAGGATAGGTATTACCCCACCGGCTTTAATTTACCAGTTGAATCCGCCATTCAATTTTTTCAAATTGCCGATGAGCAACAAGCATATTATTTTCGTCATTTGCTTACTTTTTTGATAGTGTTATTGGGGGTATTTGCAATATTTTTATTGGCAAATCGTCGCTATAAGGATTGGCGGCTGGGTTTATTGGTAGCCACATTTTTTATTCTCAGCCCCCGTTTTTTTGCAGAATCATTTTACAACAGCAAAGATTTGGTACTCCTTGCCTTTTTTGCAATTGCCATGAATACAATGATTTCCTTTGTACTGAATCCACGGTTTTCTATTGCGCTATTTCATGCCTTAGCAACAGCTTTAGCTATGAATATCCGTTTAATGGCTATTGTTATTCCAGTAATGACATTAACCATTTTATTACTACGTATTATTCGAGCCGAAATACCAGTGGGTAAAACACTATTAATTACACTTATTTATATCTTAACTTTGGCAGTCTTAATGGTTTTGGCATGGCCTTTACTCTGGTCCGATCCATTAGGTCAATTTATAGACGCACTATATTTCATGCGCCATTATCTATTTGTTCAAGATAACTTTTATTTAGGAAAAGTAGTTTCATCAATTAACTTACCATGGCATTACTTGCCCGTCTGGATTGGAATAACTACTCCTATACCCTATTTAATCCTTTGGTTTGTTGGGGCCAGCGCTACTTTAACCTGTCTCTTTCAGAGTC
>CANMPY010000220.1 GCA_947499775.1 Bacteroidota bacterium
GTCGCCTAAAACGCAATTGTCACCAACATAGGCCTGAGGGTATATTTTAAGATTTTTACCCATTTTAACATTCTTTCCTATAACTGAAAATTCGCCAAGATAAAGGCCTTCAATTATTTCAATATTATCATTTACATGGCATTTTTCAGAAACGCCTTTAGGATGAACAATTGGATTGAAATACTTGCCTAAAATAATGCAAAAAGAAGTGTATGGATCCTTTACTTTAATAAAGGTTATATCGGTTCGGTTAGGCAATACTTGATCTGAAAATACCAATACCAATTCGGCAGATGTTGTTTCTAAAAAGCTCTCGTATTTTGAGTTTGCCAAAAAGCTGATGGCATTTTTATAACCCGCATCTATTTTGCAAACAGCGGTAATTACCAACTCTGAATCACCAATCAATTCACCCTCTAATTCTAACGCAATATTTTTTGATGTAAGCATGCCCTAATACGGTGCAAACTTACTTATTTTTTTAGATTTGATTTTAGAAATTTAGAGAGGCATTTGTTAATATTCATTTGGATAGTCTTGAGTTGTATTAACAACACTTTTCACCTAATTGAATAGGTGGGCATTTAACGGTTCCGTAACTGCAATAAACGCAACAGTCGCCTTGCAATGGTTTAAGTAAAGTTTTGCATTTTTCGCATTCATAAAAATATACGCATGCATTAGATGGCATTATCTCTGTTTTTTCATGATGGCAATTGGGGCAGGTTAGGGTTGATTGTGTTTCTAAGGTTTCGTTTTTTGAGGGTGAACAGGGATTACAAGAACCGTGTATTTTATTTCGTTTAAAATTCCAAAGTGTTGCTATAAAAATGCCAAACATGCCAGCATAAATAAAATAAGTCCAATAATCGCTTTCGTTAAAATTTGATGCGTAAAAAATTAATAATCCACTTGGAACAGCTATTAATAAAGGATATTTACACCTGTGGCTGCGATAGGATAGATAAAGCCCTCCAATTGAAATTAGAACCAAAGCTTGAAAAATCAATAAAGTGTATCCACCGAAAAGTTCAAAGCTTCCAAGCCCAAGAGCAGAACCAGCAAATGCAAAAAGTGGAAAACAGCAAGGCGAAAAGAGAGCGGTTATTAAAAGGCCAAAAATTCCTAATTTGTCGAGGTTACGCGTTAGATTCATTAATAATTATAAAATTGATTAATGCTTTTTTGTCCATTTGGTGTTATTATTTCTAGGATTAATCGTCCTTTGGATGTTTCTATACTTCTTATCATTTCTTCGGGTGATTTGTCTTTGGCTTGGTTAACCGAAACGATGATGTAGCCCTCGGTAAATCCCATATTAGCTAGGCGACCTTGTTTTATTTTTAAAATTTTAAAGCCAGAGTTTATTTTAAAAAGGTCCTTTTCGGCTTTTGTTACCGACTCAAAATCTCCTCCTAATATTTCTGAGTTTAAAATGATGGGTTTATAAACCGAAATGCCCCCATCTTCACTCACTAATTCAATTGTTTTTTCCATTGTTTTTCCATCTCGAAGCAATGTAATGCTAACCTTATCACCAGGACGATAGTAGGCCATTTGCTCATCGTACATAGACTTATTCTCAATTTCATGCCCATTTATTTTTAAAATTATATCGGCTGATTTAAGGTAATTTTTAGCATCAGGGCAGCTTTCTGAAACCATGTTGATGTAGACTCCTGATTGTTGGTTTTTATATTTATTAGCTAATTCACCTTCAATATCCTCTACTGTAATTCCTGAAAATGCTCTTTGTACGGTTCCATATTCTTTTAGGTCTTTTATTATTTTAACTACAATTTTAGAAGGTATTGCAAATCCATAGCCTACATAAGATCCTGTTTTGGAAGCAATTGCGGTATTGATACCCACTAAATTTCCGTTTAAATCAACCAAAGCTCCACCGCTATTTCCTGGATTGATTGCAGCGTCGGTTTGAATAAAGGATTCAATAGGAAACTGATCGTTAACGATGCTTATATTTCTTCCTTTGGCGCTCACAATGCCTGCTGTTACGGTTGAGGTTAAATTAAATGGATTGCCTACGGCTAAAACCCATTCTCCAATTTTTAACTGTTCAGAATTTGCAAATTGAATAGCTGCTAAATTTTTAGCATCAATTTTCAAAAGCGCTAAATCGGATGAAGCATGCGAGCCGATTAGTGTAGCTTTAAATCCACGTTTAGATTTGTTTAAAACTACTTCTATTGTTTTGGCGCCTTTTATAACATGGTTATTGGTTACAATATATCCATCTTCCGAAATAATAACACCGCTTCCGGTACTTGCCACTTCACCGATACTTCCAAATGGGTCGAACCCGAAAAACCATCCAAATCCATTGGATTGTTTAACTTCGGATGTAGTTTTAATAAAAACTACACTTGGGGTAGCCACTTCGCTTGCTTTCACAAAATCTAAACCAGCTGTTAATGCCGCACTATAATTAACGGGATGGCCATTTGATAAAAAATCGGTATGATCGCTGTAGGAATTAAGTGTATTGAATTTTACTAAGATGCCTGCTCCGCCAAAGCCACTAAGTGTTGCCACTAATATAATTGTAATCCATTTTTTTGCCATCTGCCTTAATTATTAATTACAAAAATAATACCAATGGGTTTTTATTGATCTAATTTTAAACAATAATTTTTAGAAATATTTCATAAAAACTATACTTTCGTTCCTCATTATGAAAAACACATATTTTCTTTTATTTATAGGATTGTTAGCTTTGGGTTCATGCGGTGGTAAAACAAAAGCATCGCTCGTTAAAGTTTCGACCAATGGACAGGTTTCCATTACTATTGAAGGCAAACGCGCTACGTCTATCGAATCTTGGAAAGTAGATTTGAAGGTAAAAGCCTACAATTTTAAAGAAGGAAAATTAGCGTTTGAAATTTATGCAGCCGACCTAAATGATGAAACGATTACAGTTTCGTGGAAAGATGAGCACCATGCCGAGATACACTTTAAACAGCAAGACAATACATTTCGGAAATTTGAACTCATTGCATCGCCCGAACAATTGCAGCTTGCTGAGTTATAAGGTTCGATTTATTTAAGCGAAAATTAAGACAATAGTCCTACCCGTTTAGCAAAATGAATACCTTCCTTATCGAACCGTTTTTTTATGCTATAATTTAAGTCACAATGCATTTCGTATGCTTTATCAGGATCTTCTGATCCTACCATGGTGCGCAAGGTTATGGCTCCATTTTCAATTTTAATTACCCGTACTTTTAATTTTTCGACTTCCGAATTGTGATTTAGAAGTTCTAAATATTCGGGATGCTGGGTTATTTCTTCGCAAATTATTTTAGAAGCATTGTTAATATCACTGTCAATATCAATAATAAATTCAATTTTTTCTTTCTTGCGTTCATCGTTCAAGTGATAATTAACAATAGTTTCCGAATTTATTTTTGAGTTAGGTACAATAATTCTGTTATTCTGAATATCGCGAATCACGGTGTGGCGTAAAGTTATATCTTCTACTGTGCCACGGTGCAGCGCACTTAATTCGATATAATCGCCTACTCGAAACGGTTTTGATATAACGATAAAAATGCCACTGATAATGTTCGAAAAAGCTTGTTGAGAGGCAAGGGCAAGAATTGCCGCAAAGATTCCTGCACCTGCAAATAGTGTAGCTCCAACTGCTTTTAATCCAGGTATTGAATAGAGGATTAGCATGGTAGCTATGCTATACACGATAAAGGAAATGGCATTTTTCATAAAACTATATTGGGTAGGATCTACCTTTAGTTTTTTGGCATTTACATCTACAATTCGCTTTATTAACCAACGTAATATTTCAGATACCACAAAGGCACCTACCAGAATTCCAATGATATAAATAAGTGTTTTAGGCATAATTTATTTATTTGTGGTCTTGGTATGGTTTTATTGCACTCAATACCCAAGTTTTGCCCCATTCTGCCAATTCTGAATCGGACCA
>CANMPY010000221.1 GCA_947499775.1 Bacteroidota bacterium
AGCTTCGCATCAAAACTTGGGTTGGGAGATTTTTACCGATTTTATTATTAAAAATTTAAGTGATAAAAAATCTGATTTAGTTTTTTTATTATGGGGTAATTTTGCCAAAAGCAAAAAAAAATTAATCCAATCTCAAAAGCATTTAATTCTTGAAGCTGCTCACCCATCGCCTTTATCTGCTTATAAAGGATTTTTCGGCTGCCAACATTTTTCTAAACTAAATACGTATTTGAAAAGTAAGGGAATAGGAGAAATAAATTGGGATTTATCATCCTAATTACCCCAAGCTATTTTTAGAGAACTTAAAAAAAAATAAATTGGAACTTTGAAAGAGTTTTAGCCAATTTATGCACATTGTTTGAAATGCAAAACCGGCCTATTACTTTTGCCCATCATGGATATTCAAGGAAAACTAGTAATGCTATTGCCACTACAAAGTGGAACAAGTGCCAAAGGAGAATGGAAGAAACAAGATGCTATTTTAGAAACAGCAGAACAATACCCTAAAAAAGTTTGTATTTCGTTTTGGGGCGATAAGGCGGATGAATTAAAAATAGTTAAAGAAGGTTCAATGCTTAAAGTTCATGTAAATATTGAATCCAGAGAATTTAATGGTAAATGGTATACCGATGTAAGAGCATGGAAACTAGAACCAGGCGATAGCGCTGGTCAATCTCAAACACCAATTGATAAACCATTTTCGGATGAACCTGCCGATTTAAGTCCATCGAATGATGTGGTTGATGACTTGCCTTTTTAAGGTAAAATAGCCGTTTAATTCCAGAACACGTCTTGTGATTGCCTAAATTTACTGGTTAAGTATTTGGCTAATGAATCGTGGAAATAATTCAGGCCTTAGCAATCCCGTGAACAAAAAGCCAAATATTGCCCCATAAAAATGAGCATCGTGCCCCACGTTGTCATTTCCTTTTTTGGCCATATATTGCGTGTAAATTAAGTAGAGTAGCCCATATAAAAAGGCTGGAATTGGGATAATACCAAAAAATAATATTTTTTCGACGGGTGCAAATAATACAAAGGCAAATACAACGGCCGATACTGCACCCGAAGCGCCTACTGCATTGTACCATGCGTTATTCTGATGATCGTAAAGTGTTTTGAGGCTTGCTGCTGCTATGGCAAGAGTATAAAGAATAACATACATGGCCAACCCAAAAGGCATATATACGGCATAAACTTTTTCGATATAACTGCCAAATGAAAATAGAACCAACATGTTTATGAGTAAATGGGGAATATCGGCATGAAGCAATGCACTGCTAAATAACCTATAATATTGTTTCCGGTGAATGACAGAATACGGATTAAAAATTAATTTAGAATAGAGGGCATTATTATTCCATGCCATAAAGGAAACCCCTGAAGTAATCAAAATAATAAAAAGTGTAAGATTCATACTTAAAATACCAATATTTTTGAAAGGTTCAAACTTACCTGAAATTTAGTAAAAGAATTGAAAAAAATTGTCCTTTTGTCCGACACACATGGCCATTTAGATGAGCATATTTTAAAATTCTGCAATGGGGTTGATGAGATTTGGCATGCGGGTGATTGGGGCTCTCAGGTAAATGAAACATTGATGGAATTAAACATTACCATCCGTGGCGTTTTTGGCAACATTGATGGACCATCCATAAGGTTGATTTACCCAGAATACAATCTTTTTACATGCGATGGAATAAAGGTGATTATCAAACATATAGGAGGGTATCCAGGCCATTATTCTGCTGGAGTAAAGGCAAAATTAGCAGAAGAAATGCCAGGTATATTCATTAGCGGACATTCGCATATTTTAAAGATAATGCGAGATGCATCCATTGGGAATATGCTTCATCTAAATCCAGGAGCTGCAGGTATTCAGGGTTTTCATCAAGTAAGAACCATGCTTAGCTTTAAAATTGAAAATGGCAAGGTTTTTGATATGAATGTGATAGAACTTGGAAAAAGGGTATAGCCAAGTATAAAATTAGGATAAATAGAGAAACGAAAAACATGAAAATAATTAATTTACTTTTAATCCTATTTTGGTTTCATGGATTAAGTTACGGTCAACCCTTGCCTGATGGTATTTCGAAAAATAAGAAAGCCGTTGAATATTTTGATAAAGCCATGCAATTTTATGAGCAAAGGGAATATAATCAAGCATTAATTCAATTAGATTTAGCTATTGACAAAGACCCAACTTATTTAGATGCCAATGATTTGGTAGGGCAAGTATACATGGAACAAGGCGACTTAGCCGCTGCCGAAAAAATATATTTAAAAATAATTAAACTCAATCCTGAATATTGGCTAGCCTATTACCAATTGGCAGAAGTAAGTTTCGACCAGATGAATTATAATACGGCAGAGCTGTGGTATCAAAAGTTTTTAACCTTTAATCATCTTCCCGAAAAAGAAAAAGCTGAAGCTGCAAAGCAAATTTCAAGTTGTCGGTTTGCAGCCAAAGCCATCAAAAATCCAGTACCATTTAGCCCAACAAATTTAGGATCTGGTGTGAATTCAATTTTGAGTGAATATTTTCCAACTTTAACCGCCGATGAGCAAACCATGTTTTTTACATGTATGGATAATAGGAGCCAAGAAGATTTTTTAATTTCAACGTTTGTTGATGGGAAATGGACTGATGCTTTAAATATGGGCCCCCCAATTAATTCACCCGAAAATGAAGGCGCTTCTACCACATCGGCCGATGGGCAATATTTATTTTTTACAGCCTGTCAGAATCCAAAAAATCTAGGATCATGCGATTTATGGTTAACATTTACGAAAGGCGATAAATGGCAACCGGCCATGCATATGCCCGACAATGTGAATTCGAAATACAAAGAAACACAGCCCTCCTTAAGCGCAGATGGAAAAACCTTGTATTTTGCAAGCAATAGGCCAGGTGGATTTGGGGATATGGATATTTGGAAAACAACATTCGAAAAAAATGGATGGACCAATCCAGTAAATCTTGGCCCTTCAATTAACACACCTTTTGATGATGAATGCCCTTTTATTCATCAGGATGGGGTAAGCCTTTATTTTGCATCGGATGGTTGGCCTGGTATGGGAGGTCGCGATTTGTTTCGATCAAAATTAAATGAAAAAGCCGAGTGGCAAGTTCCTGAAAATTTGGGATATCCTGTAAATACAGTAGGCAATGAAGAAGGACTTATTGTAAATAGATCGGGAACTATGGGGTATTTTTCGAGCGATAAAAAAACAAATCCTGGCCACTTAGGCAGGGTAGATATTTATAGCTTTTTATTACCCGATAATGCCAAACCTGGCATAGCAAGTTATGTTAAAGGAAAAGTGTATGATGCCGAAACTAAAGGGATAATTCCAGTTAAAGTCATCATTGAACTCACCGACCTAGGCGCATCAAGTTTGGCAGGTTTTTGCAAGGCAAACGATAAAACTGGAAAGTTTTTAATGGTTATTCCGGGTAATAAAAATTATGCCATGAATGTTGCTGCAGAAGGGTATTTGTTTTACTCCGAAAATTTTGCAATAAAGGATAACCCATCTACAGATCCTTATTTAATAGATGTTCCCTTAAAAAAAATCAGAGTAGGTCAAACCGTCCCCCTTTACAACATATTATTCGATGTTAATAAATTCGACTTAAAAGCCGAGTCGAATGCAGAGCTCGAAAGGCTTTTGAATTTGTTAAATTCTAACACTACTTTAAAAGTTGAAATTGGAGGGCATACGGATAATTCAGGTACCGAATCCATTAACCTTTTACTTTCGAAAAATAGAGCAAAATCGGTTCAAGATTGGTTAATAGCTAAAGGTATAGTAGCCTCTCGGTTAACCTACAAAGGATATGGATCTTCTGTGCCTTTATTGCCAAATACAAGTGACGAAGGAAAACGTAAAAACAGAAGAACAGAAATAAAGGTGATGTAAATTAGGCTTTTAATAAATATATATTCG
>CANMPY010000222.1 GCA_947499775.1 Bacteroidota bacterium
AATTTTTTAAATCATCATTGCTCAGCATGGCATCTGTAATGGTAACCACGTCATAACCCAATTGCGAAAGGCAAATTTGCACTTCATCACCTGCCCCTGGAATATAGCCAATACGTTTGGCTGTTTTTTTAATATCCAGTTTCAACAGTTTGGCTTCGGCTTCCGGAAACCAGGTTTGGATGGGAATATGGTCGTATTTTATTTCCCGAATGCTTTTGGTGTAGGTTTCCCCATCAACAATTGCTATGGCTTTAGCTATTCCCTCACTTGTATGTGAAGGAGGAGTTACTTTAAATATCACCGTTTGCTCCTCATTCTTTTTTACTAGTCTTATATTTATTTCCGAAGGTTCCAATTTCCAGCCTTTAGGAATTTGAAGCTTTATTTTGGCATTCAAACTGTCTTTACCCGCTTTTATTTTCACCTTTACTTCTTTGTAATTATTGTTCGAAAAAGCCAATACATCATTTTCCATGGTTAACAAAACAGGTGGAATAATAACCAAAGGACGGTAGAGTTCTCCTTTTTCGGGGTCAACCCAACGGTACTGAATGGGGGTAATAAAAGCAATTCCCCCTTTTTCAACGCTAAAATGAATTTGGGCCCAATCGTTAAAATCAATTTCAGCTCTTCCTATTTTATACTGATCGTTAGTGTGAAATATTCCATTAGGCATAGATTCTAACCAATATGGTTGACTTAACTTTTTATCCTCTTTGAGAAATTTTAAAAAAGTATGTGTAGTAAACGTTACCATTTGATTTGATTTTAAGTTACTATTTAAGATAGTATCCCATTGCATAAATGTATTTTTTAACACCCCATTCAAATATATTTTTTTTACACCAACGGTATTATGAGATCGATTTATAAAATTTATCATAATTTTATTGCTTGAACCTATCGAAATTTGAGGTTCATTACACGTTAAGTCAATCACAACACCATTAGCAGCCAGAATAGTATTCGAAAGAATAACAAATTTTGGAGGGTCGTTGCACAACAAATAACTAAAATTTGATAATTTGTAAATTTTCATCAAAAGTGGTGTAATGTCTTGAGGATTATCGAACTTAAAATTTTTAATGGCCTCATCGCAAATCATCCCAATCGAATCGCCACCTTTCACTCTTTTCCAACTAAAGTCCATCCTTTCGAAAATATCTTTTAACTGAGCGGTATCTCCTTTTATGGGTTTAAAATGCTCTAAATATTCCCCCCTTTGTTTGGCACTGCCAAAACCTTGACTCTTATGCATACTTCTACTTTCAGCAGCTATTTCACCATAGCTTTTACCCAACAAAGCGTTGTATCCGCCCACATCTAGTTTTATATATTTGCTCATATCAGCTTTTGGATCTCGGAACCGGGCGGTGGTATTATAAAACATTCGCCTTACTTGCCAAACTTTTACATATTTTAATTGCTCCGGGAAGCGCGTTGAATCAGCCGCTGCGTCGAAGGCTTCTTCGGCCAATATGCCCGAAACGGTGTGATGACCATGTCCTCCACTGCCATCGGTTGCAAAACGACTAATAATAATATCAGGCCTAAAATTGCGAATTACCCAAACCACATCCGATAAAATAGAGTCATGATTCCATTTTTCAAAGGTTTCTTCTGGTGTTTTGCTATATCCAAAATCATATGCCCTCGTAAAAAACTGTTCGCCTCCATCAATTCTTCGGGCGGCCAAAAGTTCTTGGGTTCGTATTAGTCCGAGTTCAACACCTTGTTCGGGGCCAATTAAGTTCTGTCCACCATCACCCCGGGTAAGCGATAGATATCCAGTTCGCAAACATTTTTCATTGGCTAAATAGGCAATCAATCGCGTGTTCTCATCATCGGGATGGGCAGCTATGTAGAGTACCGAACCAACAGTATTTAGTTTTTTAAGGTGTAAAAGTATTTCAGAAGATGAGTAATATTTGGGGGGTTGAGCGTTAATAAATCCAAAAGGAATTAAGAAAAGGAGGATTATTTTTTTAAGCATTTAGGGTTAATATATAGGATAGCGAAATTCGGTTTTTTTGACAATAGATTTAAATCTTTAACTCTAATATATATAACGAAACCTGTACTTCCTTTTTTATTGTACGCTTAAGCTATTTTTGCAAACTAAAATTAAAGCATGAAAATTGAGATATGGAGTGATGTGATGTGCCCGTTTTGCTATATTGGCAAGCGAAAATTTGAAATGGCTTTAAACCAATTTGATGAAAAAAATTCAGTAGAAATTGTTTGGAAAAGTTTCCAATTAGACCCTTCCATTGTATCGGATGAAAATAAAACGGTTAATCAGTTTTTGGCCGAACGAAAAGGTTGGACGTTAGAATATGCACAACAAATGAATGATAATGTTTCTAAAATAGCCAATGAAGTTGGGTTGGAATTTAATTTAGCTAAAGCCATAATCGCGAATTCATTCGATGCCCATCGTTTATCGCATTTGGCAAAAAAATATAACTTACAAAATGAGGCCGAAGAGCAACTTTTTAAAGCTTATTTTACCGAAGGCAAAAACACAGCCGACCATAATACCCTCATTCAATTGGGTGTAGAAATAGGTTTAGATGCCAATGAAATAAAGCTAATGCTCCAAAGTAGCGATTATACAGAAGCGGTAAGAATAGATAGTTTTGAAGCACAACAAATTGGAGTAAGCGGGGTCCCTTTCTTTTTATTTAATGATAAATATACCATTAGCGGCGCTCAGGATAGTTCTGTGTTTTTAAATGCCTTACAGACAATAAGTAAAGAGTTGGTTGGTTAGCACCAACCCTGCCTCTGCTACCGAAACCTTTGTTTCAACCCGAATTTAAAGAAAAGGAGGTTTGAGATTATGGTTGAAGAGGACATTTTTTGGTGAGGCTTAAAGACGAGGTTTTTGAAAGGCGAATCAAAAAAATATGACTTAACCAAGTTAGCCCTTTTTGTCGACATTTTCAAGTCAAAATCAATTATAAATGTTTGCGTTTTTATGAGCATCCGTAAGTCTTAACCCGACAGGGTGCGGTTGGCATCCAATCTCGCCAAAGGCGAGAGAATTTCAAAATTTTCGTACGCAAACGCCGTTGAACGATCGATTATAAAACGCATTGGAAACTTTGATTTTACAGACAGCTTATCGAAAATTTTGAAGTTGGTTTTGTTGGGGCCTTTTTTTGTTTCTTTTTTGGGCAAGCAAAAAAGAAAAAAGCTAAACGGACTGAATATAGATCGATTGGACTTGAAGGCTCCGCATGAATAAACACTTAGTTAATTTGATGATGGCAATGCTACAACGGTAGAATATGTGCTAACAGTATGCAAAAGCAATGTGGAGATGGTTGGTTGTGAAAATGTAATAAACCATTACATTTGTTCTAAGTGGAAAGTATGGTCGCTTCGATTCCGCAATGCTTCTGCTCACAAAACGTTTATAAATAAGAACGACAATGCATCTATCCGTTTGCATATAAGAAAGGTGGCGGCCTCTAAGCCAACAAACCCTAAAACTAGAACAAAAAAGTTGGTGGCACACACTTCCCAAAAACCGAAAACTAGCCAAAATTTTTATCTGCTGTTAGCAGATACCCTTTTTAGTTGATTAAACTGATTCGAATTTTAAGGCCATATAATTCTACATTCAATTCCTGAATATTTTATATCAAACTTAAGTCCATCAATGCCAACTCCATTTTTTACTACAGAAACCCATTTCCCATTTTCCTTTTCTAAGGTGTAATCTCCACCTGTTAAGATGATACATGGTTGTCCGGAAATATTAGACCATAATACACTTACTATCACCGCATCAGGATCATTATAATCAACATTTAATTTATACTTTTTGCCAAGAATTCTAGGCCCAAAATGAGAAATTTGGATCATAGTATCTCCTAAACCATTAATATTCCCCTGCCATGAAACAGAGGTATCTCCAGTAGTTAAAAGAAAAGTT
>CANMPY010000223.1 GCA_947499775.1 Bacteroidota bacterium
GCAATAGTATTAGGTGGCACACAGGATAATGGCGCACGAATTAGACGTGGAGAAAAATGGTATGAGGTTTCGGGCGGCGATGGAATGGAATGCGCTATTGATCCATTAAAACCAAACACCATGTATACAAGTTATGCTTATGGACGACTTTATAGAATAGATGAAAATGGGCAAACCACCATTTCGGATAGCATTAAACCAAAGCCAAAGGGTGGCGCTTGGGTAACCCCGTATGTAATAGACCCTAACGATAACAAAACACTATATGCAGGTTACAAAGCCATTTACAAATCGCTGGATAGAGGAAACTCATGGACCCCTATTTGCGATAGTCTTTGGAGGCCCAATCCGGTTATACATGTGCAAGTGGCCCCAACGAACTCTAAAATTATTTATGCCTCCGATTTTTATAAAATTTATAAAACGACAGATGGTGGCTTAAAATGGAATCTGATTACTACATCGTCCAATCCTGTTAGTTGTATTCGGATTCATCCTCGCAATGCCGATGTTTTTTATTATACCAATTCAAATTATATAGCCACATCAAAAGTTTTCAGAATAAACTCGGCCGTTATTGGCACAGAGCGAATAACTAATCTAACATTTAATTTGCCTAACGTAGCTATTAATTGCATTGAGTACGATAAGCAATCAAAAGAGGGGCTTTTTATAGGTACAGATATTGGTGCGTTTTATAAGGATACGAGCATGGGTGAATGGGAGATAGTGAATTCGAATATGCCAAATGTTGTGGTTACCGACCTCGACATTAATTACAAAAATCGCCTTTTGTATGCCGCTACTTTTGGAAGAGGAGTTTGGAAAACCTCTATAAAAATTAATCAAAAACTTATAGCGCCCTTTACACAATCTCTAGAACCAGGAGACAATTCATTCAATATTAATCCTAATTCTAATTTAATAATTTATTTTAATGAGCCAGTTAAAAAAGGGTCGGGCATAATTAGCATTTTTGAAAATGGAATAGAAGCCCAAAAAATAAATGTAGGAAGCGACAGTGTAGCCGTTGAAGGCAATAGGATTGTTATAACTCCAGCCGCATTCGGATTAGGTAAAACTGAAAATATTAAGTTTCCCAAAGGTACATTTTTAGATCACGACAATAATGAGCACAAAGGCATTTTAACAAATACCGAATGGAACTTTAGCATAGCCACTAATATAAAAGTAGAGGACTTGCGCCAAACCTATGGTTTTAAACTTTATCCTAATCCTTCGGATGGCGTTTTTTATATTAAAACAGATCCTGGATATGCCATAAAAACATTAACTGTATTTAATCCCTTAGGCCAATTGGCTTATGTGAATAATACCCTTCCAACAGAAGGCGGCGAACTTAATTTGAGCCATTTGGCTAGTGGACTTTATACCTTGGTATTGGAGATAAATGGCCAAAAAACCTATAACCGAATAGTATTAAAACCTTGATCTTATAATTAATCCCCTATGAACCATTTTGTAAATCGCTATTCTTTTAAAACTGCAACGCATAGGTCTAAAATTATTTTAGTTATTTTAGCTAGCTTTATTTTTATGGAGAAGGCTAAGGCTCAAGGCTGTAGCGATGCAGGAATTTGTTCGGCTAGAGGAATAAACTCTGCTAATAAAACGGATTCTCTTAAAAATCAAATTGGGGTTTCCTTTAGCTATGCTATTGGCGAGCAAGGCACTAAATACTTAATCCCTCAATTGGAACCTCAAATTAGAATTTCGGATAGAAGTATGGTACTGATAAAAATTCCTTTTATGGTTATTAAAAGTCCTATAGCCAACACTAGCGGATTAGGCGATGTTATTTTGAATTACACGATTGTACTTGATTCGTTCCTAAAGCATAAATTTAGTTTTACCCTTGGCACTCGAATTGCCACAGGCACAGCATCTCTAAAAAATAATTCTATTCCTATGCCAATGGCCGTGCAATTGGGGCTTGGGAGTACAGATGTAATTTTAGGTGTGGCTATGCACTTCAAAAAAGGGTTTAGCGCCGCAATTGGGTACCAACTTCCGGTATTCAATCAAAATCAAAATGGGTTTGATTCTGCCGCTTTTAAAAACCTTGAAACTAAAAACAATCTTGCCCAATCTGAAAACTATTTTATCTCATCAAATTTAAATCGAAAGGGTGATGTTATGGCGCGATTCGATAAAGTTTTTGTTTTTTCCAAATTAGAAATCAACATGGGTTTATTACCTATATACCATCTTGGAAACGATGTAGTAAACAACAACAAAACAACCACTCAACCTATTGACGGGTCTCATGGGTTAACGTTAAACGCTAATATGGGGTTGCGATATAGTTTGAACCAGAAATTTGAGATCTCTGCTTTTGGAGCAGCGCCACTTATAACTCGAAAAAGTCGCCCTGATGGATTAACTCGATCTTTAATTATTTTTTCGGGACTTACGTATAAATTCTAATTCTTATCATTTAATATCTCCTTTAATTTTAGGAACATCTTAATTTTAATACATTTGCGTTAATGAATAAAATTGCACTGTTTGCCATTAGTACTATTTTTGTTTTTATAAGTATTCAATCGTGTGTGCATACTCCCGATCAAATTATTCCTCAACCAATAGATACAACTAAAACCGATACGCTTATTAAAAGACCATGCAGTAGCGATTCGGTTTATTATGCCACAGATATTCAACCCCTCTTTAACTTATATTGTGTAGGTTCGGGATGCCATAATTTACCAAACCCTGCTGATAACATAAACCTTAGCTCGTTATCAACAGCAATGGCTAGTGGAAAAATAAAACCTTACAATTCTGCCAATTCCAAAGTTTACCTTTCCTTAATCGATACAGACCCCAACAACAGAATGCCGCCTTCAGGCAATTTACCACTTGATAAAATTGCGTTAATAAAAAAATGGATCGATCAGGGAGCCAAAGACCTTTGGTGCGACGATATGAAAGGGCCATGCGACACAAGCAAGGTGCTTTATTCAACTACAATAAAATCGATTTTTAGCACTCATTGTAACGGATGCCATGGCTATAGTGGAGGGGTTACGCTTACTACCTATTTTGGCGTTAAAACGGTGGTAAATAATGGAAAGCTTTGGAATTCAGTAAATCATTTATCGGGAATTACAAAGGCAATGCCTAGCAGTACCACCAAATTAAGCGCTTGTAATTTGCGACAGTTGAAAATTTGGATAGATGCAGGTGCGCTTAATAATTAAAATTAATGGCATACTAATTGTACCTTTTAAAAAAAATGAAAACTATTAAAAATATACTTTTAGGCATCACACTTCTTATAGGGTTTCAGTCATGTTATTATGATATTGAAGAACAATTGTATCCTTCTACCGGATGCAACCTAACAGGGGTTACCTTATCGAGCAAAGTGAAGCCTATCATTCAAGCGCGATGTTATACGTGTCATTCGCTTCAAAATTACAATTCACTTGGAGGAAATATCAATGTTGAAACCTATTCTAATTTAAAGGCGGAAGTGGATAATGGTAAATTTTTAAAATCAATAAAACATGAGGCGGGCGTTTCGCCCATGCCAAAAGGGAGCTCTCAATTAATAGACGCATGTGAAATAAAAATAATTGAAGAATGGATTGCTCTGGGTGCGCTTGATAATTAAATTATTATGAAAAAAAAGATTCTCTTTTCAATTCTTATTTTAGGGCTAATTGGGGCCTCTATTGGGTTTTATTTATATACTAAACCCCCTCGCGATATTTCATCAACTAAAGAAGACTTTGTTTTAAATGTTGAAGAAGTTTATAAAGAATTTATGACTAACGAAGCAAGTGCTAATACTAAATATTTAAATAAAGTAATTATCGTTGAAGGGATAGTTACAGACATTCA
>CANMPY010000224.1 GCA_947499775.1 Bacteroidota bacterium
AATTACATCGTTAACTTCATTAATAATAAGTCTCTATAGTGTCATAATCAGCAATGTGTGGTTAATAATGAAATAAAATTATTAAACAGTCGTATACTTGTTAGGATATTAATTAATTGACAATTAAAAAACAAAATAAAAAATCATGAAAAACATTTCTAAGTTTCCTAAAACAATGGCCATAGCGGCATGTATTTTTACCCTATTTTCAATAAATGCGTGTAGTGATGAAAATCTTGATACGCCACTTGGGCAAGCGATGAATGATTTTTTTACAAAGAATAAATTAGTGGCAAAAAAATTCTCATTAACGTTGAGTACTACTGGAGCTACCGATACTTTAAAACTTGGAAGTGGGTATGCCTTAATTGTTGCCCCCGGAACTTTTTTAATCAATGGTGTGGCTGCAACAGGCACTTTAGATGTTAGTGCCACATTGGTCGATACAAAATCCGACATGGTTAAAGGTGGTGTAAGTACGTATGGCGATAGCGGAAGGGCTATTCAAAGTAGTGGAATGCTTAAATTAAATGTTTCTCAAAATGGAGTACAAGCAACTATAGCATTAGCAAAACCCCTCAGCATTCAAGTGCCAATGAAGGGTATGCTTCAAACAGATTTTAGAACGTTTTCAGGAGGGAACGATGGTTCGGATTCAAGCAAATGGGTGTTGGATAATAAATCTCAGACCATACCTAAAAGCCAGTCTTACATTATTAAAACCACAACACTTAAATGGATAAATTGCGATAGGTTTTACAATAACAGCAGCAATGTTAAATTTGATGTAAAAGTTCCAACTGGATTCACCAATGTAAATGCAAGTGTGTTTATCATTTTTAAGAACGACCATTCTATGTGTCGACTTTTTGGAAATGCAGTTACACAAACCTTCGACTTTGGCAATTATCCCGGTATTCCATTAAGCACACCCGTTAAAATTGTTGTGATATCAAGCGAAGGAGATCAACTTAAATTTGCCGAACAAGATTATATTGGAGCTACTGGAACTGTAAGTATTCCAACAATGACGAATACCACCGATGCCGAGTTGCAAACCTTTTTAAACAGTTTGTAATCCTTAATTCAGGCTTATTGAGGCGTGTGTGTTTAATCTTTGTATTTTAATACAGACCTATAAATTTTAATTTAGGTAGTTTAGTTTAGAAAAGATAAACAAAGAATATATTAAAAAAATTATGATATGTTGAATTAAAACTTATTTTTGTCATTAAATAATCATAAACATGAAAAAAATTACTCTATCATTTATCTTATTAGCGGGTTGGATGGCTTTTACGGTCAATGCCCAAACGCCGCTTCGTTATCGCAACGAAGTATTTACTGACGCACAAATTCAGGTGGCTAAAGGAATTCCTTTTGCAACCAATTTCAATTGGTTAATTATTAACCAAACAGATTTAGGTACGCCAAGCAATGGCCCACAGGTTATGAACGAAATAACCTACTTGAAAACAAAAGTGGCCATGGGGCAAGCTAACACAATCCCACTTAAATATTATCTTCCAAAAGGAAGCCCTCCAAGTGGCGATTCAACTATTTTAAAGATTACAGCTTTAAAGATGGATGCCTACATGCCTAGTTTGGCAGCCGATCCTGGAACAAAGCGCCCAGTTATTATTTATTTACATACTGGAAACTTTTTACCTCCTGGAACCAATGGTAGCCCAACTGGCGACAAAGTGGATAGTATAGTTGTTGATATGTGTAGAGGATATGCTCGACGAGGGTTTATCGCTATCGCTATTGACTATAGATTAGGTTGGAATCCAGTTGCTACTACTGTTGATGGTCGTAGAAGTACCTTGCTAAATGCAGTATACCGTTCAATACATGATGTTAAAGAAGCCGTTAGAATAATTAGGGGTCCAGCTGTGGCAGCCTATAATATTGATACCTCTAAAATTGCAATCGTAGGTGAAGGCACAGGAGGGTATATTGCTTTGGCATACAATTCAATGGACAAATATCCTGAGTTTATGGCGCTTCCAAAATTTGTAGGTTATATTGATACCGCTAAAGTTGGTTTAATAGATGGATCACGTGGTATTTTTAACTTATATCAAAAAAGCAAAGTAAACACTAGAGTAAGTGTAATTGGTAATTTAGGCGGTGCCTTGGCTGATACCACTTGGTTAGAAGCAGGTGATGCACCTATAATTTCTATGCAAAGTGTTCGCGATCCATTCGCACCGTTTGGATATGGTTTGGTAACTGTGCCTCCGCCAATAAGCCAACCAGTTGTGGATGTTGATGGTGCTAATAATTCTGTTATGCGCGCACAGCGATTAGGCAACAATGCCTTATTTGCTAATATAACAAGTGCCGATCCTTATACTATTAAGGCACGTTCTTTGTATAACAAAACGGTTGATTATATTTTGCCTCCTCCTGATGATAAAATAAAAATTAGAAATGGCGAAGGTATGTATCCATTTATGATCGCAAAAGCAGCATCACAATTTACAAATCAAGCTTCACCATGGCAGTGGTGGGATAGCGAGTCTAAAGAGGCTAAAGTATTCGTTGCTCCTGGCGTTACTGCTCACATGTCATCACTATCTAGCAACCCTGATATGAGCAAAGCAAAATCACGCTTATACCAAGATACAATACACGGGTATATGACTCGTAGAATTGCTTATGCAATGGGATTGTTAACTACAGCTCAATTAGGCGTAAATACGGTTAAAGTAAGCGGTGTAAAGATTTATCCTAATCCAGCTACAAACAGCGTGAGCATTAGTTATAAAGAAATGATAAACTCTGTATCCATTATGGATATTTCAGGTAAAGTTGTTTTTCAATCAAACGTTAATAACACTAACTTTACTATTTCGTCCTTAAACTTAAAACAAGGTATGTATCTTGTAAATGTAGCTACCAGCAACGGTAATTCAATTGAAAAATTGGTAATTAATTATTAAGCCATTTAGGAATTGTAAAAATACCAATTTGTATAAAAAAAACCCTTCGTGAAAACGAAGGGTTTTTTTTATATATAGCTTTTGAAACGGAATTAACGATAACCGTAGTGGATTGTTCTATTAATTAGCATCAGGATCGGTAAAATCATCATGTTGGTGCGCTTTGTTTTTATCAAACCAACGTCCCAAAACAAAATAACCTATAATAGCTGTAAGTACAGCCGGCATAAAACTCGTAACTGGCACCATTACTGCTGTATAAATCATTAAAGCAATATGAAATTTATTCATAGTAAGCACTTCTTTAATTTCTTTTACTTTAACCATACCAGTGGCAACGTATAATAATATTCCACCAATACAGGCCATTGGAACTTGTTCTAAATACGATGCTAAAAACAAGGCCAAAAGCAGTTTGAAAGTAAATTTAGCAATACCAGCTAATGGAGATACAGCACCCAATTTAATGTTGACGGATGTGCGCGCTAAGGCCCCTGTATGAGGAAAGCCATTAAATAAAGGCGTCATAAAGTTTACAATACCTTGCCCCCATAATTCTTTATTGGGATTAAAGGGCTGGCCGGTGTTATGGGCCAATTTGTCAGCCATGCGCGAACACAACAAACTTTCGATAGCACATACGATATAGATTGCAAAAGCAAAATAAAAGATATCGAAAATGACCTGACCTGTAAGTTCAAAATTGAGTTGAGGAGGGGTAATGATTCCAAAATTTGTGGGTATGGCTCCGAATTTATCCTTAATTAATATTATTCCTTTTTCGGCCCAAAATGTTTTGGCTGCAATAAATCCAAATCCTAAAGCAATAAGAGGCCCAGGAATGAATGGCGATATTTTTATAAAGGTTTTACATAGGATAAATGTAATTAAGGCGATTAGAGCGGCGTATATGTTTACC
>CANMPY010000225.1 GCA_947499775.1 Bacteroidota bacterium
ATATTGTTGAGAGGATTTCGCCCTGTTTTTTTGAAAGTATATCTTTGTATTGGGTATAAAGGTCGTCGGCATGGCAGGCAAAAACCACAATATCTGCTTCAAATTTTACTCCAGACGAGCAAAGCGTATAGCCAGCCTTTGTTTTGGTAATGGAAGGTGAATTTCCTTTAAAAATTTTGTAAGGCGGAATGGTTTTTACTAAATTATTAATCCATGTAGAGGCACCACCTTTAAAATTTGATCGTATGTTGACAGGTGTTTTTTGAAATTCAAATCCACATTGCAATGCATAAAATTGCATAACGAATGTTATAGGAAGCGCCAATATTCCCTCAGGAGGATAAAAAAATAGCCCTTGTATGCGAGGGTAAAGGTACTGCGTTAAAAACCGTTCGGCATAGCCTTTTTCTTTAAAATAATGTTCTACGCTGTAGTGCTCATACTGTTTGTTCACTAATACCTCAGCAGCTTCAAGTCTAAAGCGTTTAATGTTTTCAGCGAGTTCGGGGTCGTTTGGATTTTTTTCGTTAAATAAGTAATTGTCAGAAGTAAAGAACGTAGTATTCATTTTAACTCTGCCGCTTAACGATCTGGTTTTAATCATCAGTTTACTGAGGCGTGAATACGTAAGCGGATTAAAATCATTCACGCCTAGGTCCACATATTTTTCTTTTGAATTGTGAATGGTTTTTCGGGTATGAACATTTCCTCCCAAAGAATTTTCTTTTTCAAACAACCTAAAGTCAATTTTCTTTAGGTGTAAATCGTGTGCCAGCGACAATCCAGAAACACCGCCTCCTATAATAGCTATTTTCATAAGAGTATTGCCTAAAGGTTTGAAATGGATACATTTAGTAATACCATTAACATACCAGTGTTTATGATATTATTAAGGCGATAAATTGGAATGACGAACTGTACCTTTAATTCCCTAAACAAGTCAATTATTGAAGCGGGAAAAGGAAAGTGAAACAAAATAGACGATGAAATATGAATTTCAACGTTACGGTTCACGGAATTGCACAAGCCGAAAGGCTTACTTGTTTTAAGTTTATTCATTTTAGTTTAGTTTAGTGCAATGTGCTTACGTATAATAAACTCCATTGCGTTGCATCAAATAGGGCTTAGACTAACTGATGGCAACTGTAGGACAAATGTATAAATTTATATGATAAATACTAAGCTTTGCACTGGTAAATAAATTTGATTGATAACATTACGCCGAAATGACATTGAAATACGTAAAACGTCAAAAATAAAAAATGGATGCCTTTAAGCCATTAAGTAAGCTATAGCGTAATATTAAGCTCGAAAAATAGACTTCTTCCGCTGAGCAAAACAGACGAAAAATATTCGGGATTGGAAAGAGTTGGGAGGTAAAAACTATGTAAATTTTTAATATTCATTATATTTTTTACACCGCCTCTAAGGGCAATTGTTTTTTTATTGAATAGCTTTTCAATTACAGCATCGGCCAAATAAAATTGAGGGTTAAAATAAGTTTGTGTTTGCTTTTGGGCATCCATTATCATATACCCTCGTTCTGAGCAAATCTTGTTCACATAGCAAATATTTAATCCTGCTCTGGGTACTTTAAACGTTACATTCATAAATGCTTCGGTGTAAAACAATTGACGGTCAAATAGATTAGCGAAATAATTGTTTCCCGTTAATATTCCCCTTAAGTTTAAATCAACAAATTTGTTTTGGAATAAAATATTAATGCGTGTGCCAATAGTTCTTTTTTCACTAATGTTTTGATGAATCATCCGGTTGGGTTGAACTTTGTCGGTTACGAGTTCTATTCCATTTTTAAAAAAATAGTTAAAAAATCCCGGCTCTATACTAAGGTTGTTTTTTTTAAATAGGATTGAATAATGGATAGATAAGACTTGTTCGTCCGTAATATTTAGGTTGCGCTTAATGCTATAACCATTCGTAAGATAAGTGGCGAACATTTGATCAAAGGTTGGGGCTTTGGTAGCTTGTGCCACAATAAATTTCATAAACCACTCCTCAGTAATTTTATAATTTAATTTAAAATCCCAAATGGGTTTGGTTTTGTATTTGGAACTATATGGTAATCTTACTCCGCTGTTTAAGCGCAAATTTTTAATGCCACTATAGTTGAGGTTAATAAACAAACTGCTTGTTGTATTGGATTGATGTACATTATTAACGGTATTTTTATATTGGTCAACGGTACTTGAAATATCAAATCCACCTTGATAGGTAAATGGTTTATTTTTGTCATTTTGCAAAAGTACCCACCTGCTAAAGGCTAAAGTATAATGCACGGTGTCATTAAGTAAAGTATCATTAATGGCCAATTGTTCGGCCGTTAATATATTTTTAAGTATGAGTGTATTCTGCCGTCTGAAATCTTGAAGGTAAAGATCGACTTGCATTCTGAAATTTTTTGTAAGATTACCTTTCAGCGTTGCATATAAAGCATTGCTATGATGGATAAATACATGATCAATGGCTCTATTTGAGCCTTGAAACGGGTACCCGGTTTGGGTTTTATTTTCATATAAATTAGAAAATCCAAATGTGGCATCCAAATGTTTTAAAACTTTTTGACTATAGGATAATTGATTAGTAATACGGGTATACGGCAGCCATTGCAGTACACGCCCCGAATCGTTTCCTTGCTTGCCGGCATTGGCGTCAATAGCCGATGAAAAACGAAAAAAGGTTTTAGTTGTGCGTCGTCCTAAGTTTAAATTGCTATAGAAACTGCCGGGCGTATACCCCTGAACACGAATTGATGGTTTGTAAACTTTTTGTTGAGTTGTTTTTGATATAATGTTAATAACACCCATTATTGCTGAGCTGCCATAGCTAACCCCTTGATGGTTTTCAGTTATTTCTATTCTGCTAACATGGTCAAGTGGGATTTGTTGAAGATCCATTTCATCAAATTGAACTGAACGAAAAGGCAACCCATCAATCAATATTAATATATTTCCTTTGGTGCTGCCATGCCATTGAAATTGCCATCCTTTCTGAGGGTCGTAATTAAAAACACCTCCAGTTTCCATCATTAAAATATCCTTAAGATTATTTGCTCCACGTAATCTAATTTCAGATTCTGAAATTATACGGGTTACATCGGCTAATTCGGTTTGTATACTATTTTTAAATTGTCCCGTTTCAAACATTCTCACGTTATCGCTTTGGGCAATAAGAAGAGAAGGAATGAAAGCAAACAAAAAAAAGATTAACCGATTGCGAAACGTCATTACGAATTATACTCCAATAGTATTCATTTTTATCTAAAAATATAGGGCTTGAGTATTTCTTTTTACAAAGCCATTAGTTTAGTCCTAAAAAATGAACAAAAAATGAATCTATCCCTTTCGAGAAATAGGAAGCCTTTTAAGGTTGATAGGTCATTTTAAAATGCTGAATTCCAGCTTCTTCAAATTGTTCGCCTACGGCCTTAAAACCAGCTTTGGCATACAAAGGCATAGCTGTTAATTGAGCATGAAGGTATATTTTTTTATTAAATGGTTTAACATCATTTAGCAAACGATTCACTAAAGCTAAAGCAATACCTTGATGTCGAAATTCGGATAACACAGCAAATCGCTCTAACTTTACCCCATGTTCGGTTTCCCTCCAACGCGCAGTTCCAGCTTCTTTTAAATTTTTATAGGCCAAATAATGCTGGCATATTTCTTCGTTTTCGTATTCCAATTCTGGCGGACATTCCTGCTCTATAACAAAAACGATGCGACGTATATCGAAAGCCTTATTAATAAAAGAAGATTCATGAAAAGTAAATCGGATAATTTCTAGTGACATAAGCGTTTCAATATTAAAGAAATTTAAGAATAATCGATTTGCTATTAATTT
>CANMPY010000226.1 GCA_947499775.1 Bacteroidota bacterium
CTTTTCCATTATCACCATTTCTGTTTCCATCGCAAGATTTGTTCCAATATTTATTGGCAATATTATCAAAAATAGTGGTACAGTTAGGCATTACAAACCCAAATCCGTTGTTGTAAAAATAGGTCGCAAAAGCTTGAGTTTCCTTCCTATCTATTTCATTCGAAAATTTGTAGATTTTGCTTGGCTTAATGCCACATTGATTAAGCAACACTTTAGGGATATCCGTTTGTGAACATACCCTTGATATTATTTGCGGTTGAGAAATGACTCCTCCAGTCCATATCATAGGAATATGAAACCGCTCAGGATCATGCATTTCATTTATTCCCAATCGGTTTACCCCGTGATCGGCTACCAATACCACTAACGTATTTTGCCATTGGCTCGATTTTTTAAAATTATCAATAAAATGACCAATACAAGAATCGGTGTATTTAGCAGCACTCATATATTCTTCATCTTGAGTACGATTGCCAAAATAATAAGCATCTGGCAAATCATAAGGCTCATGGTTGCTTAAGGTGAATAATCCTGCAAGAAAAGGCTGTTTTTTGCTTTTCAAATCTTTTGAAAAATCGGCTAGGACATAGGCATCATGAACACCCCATTTACCTCTTTTATAGGTGTCTGAAAAATCATTATCCGAATGAATACCTTGCACACCCGATGACATAAAATAGGATCGAAGATTAGCAAAATCTAGATTGCCACCATAATAAAAGGAAGTTTCATAGCCAGCGGCATTGGCATCATGATAAATAGAAGGAATGGACGAAAACTTATCGGGGTACTGAACTAAAGCTGCTTTTGGCAAAGCTGGATACCCACTAAATATAGCCACCAATCCTTTATCACTTCTATCTCCACTTGCATAAACATTCGAAAAATACAGGCCTTGTTTTATTAGTCTATTAAAACAGGGAATTACTTCCTCTCCTTTGTATTTAAGGTTTACCAATTTAGATAAATAGCTTTCTAAAACGATAATAATAACATTGGGGCGTGCACGTTTTTCAATCCAATTCTCCCGTTTCGATGAATCCGAATACGCGTGTAATGTATTGAATTTATTAAGCGCCAATTTTTCATCCATGAAGGTGTAGGTATTCTCAAGGCTAGTTTCCGAAAAAGAATATAAAATATTCCATACCGGATTATACGCTGCTTGATTGGGGTATATTTGGTTGTAAAAATAAACCTTGCTTAAATTAACTGGAACAATGCCTATGCCACCACGTATTGGGATAATCATTAAACCGCATAAAAACAAAACCATAAAAACCTGAATTAGGTAAGATGCATATCCCACTGGTTTTTTAAACGTGCAAAGTAGTTTTGACCATAGTGATAAATAAATAAATAACCAATAAAGTCCCACTCCTAATGCAATTGGCAAAGTCATATAGAGCCAATTAATAGATGCCACTGCTTCCTTTGGTGTTTCTAGATACTTTAAAGCATTATAATCTAAAGGTGTTGCCCAATACATATACAACACTGCATTGCTAATAATAGTCAAACAGCTAATAGCCAAAACTCCCCAATGAAAAACCTTAATTATTTTTATGGAAACCTTAGGGGCAGCCATTCCAACCAACATTATCAACCCTAAAAAAAGTGTAAAATACCCAGCAATAGAGGCATCAAGCCATAAACCATGCACCATGGATTGCCCTAAAACAGTATAGCTAAATTGTGATGCATGGTTTTTTGTGATTACAAAAAACACCAATCGTCCTACCTGAAAAAAGAGTAGCCAATAGATGAAGTATTTAAAGATGGATTGGAGGCGGTTCAACACAGTTTGCAAAGTAATAGCTTTTTAAATGATTGGGGTGCGTTTATTAGAAAGGAAAAATAAAGACTTTATACCTCGAATTACGATAAAACATTCCTACTTTTTTTACAACCAATTTGGCATTACCTCCTGAAAATTTAGCGTATTCTACAAATATCCACTTCCTTTGGCAATTCACTATCATTCAATAAATAATTAACGAATACCTTTGATAAATAAGGAATTAATGAAACTCCTTTGCTTCCAAATCCACCAAAAATAAATACGTTTTTATGAACAGGATGGCACCCAATATACGCCCGCCTATCTTTGGTAGATGGTCTAATACCGGCATAATGCCCAATTACCTTGTAATCAATACCAACTATATCTTTCAATTTAGTTTCCAATTCTATTTTACCTTTTTCAGTAAGTATGGGTTCACTTAAATCCCAGTTATATGTTGACCCAACAAGGTAACGCTGCGAATGTGTAGGAACAATAAAAACACCCTTGCTTATAACTTGGTCGTTATAAAAATCAGGTATTTCAACTTCCAATAGTTCGCCGTGTACAGGCTTGTGAGGTAGATAATTAAAATACGGGTTAGTAGAGGCTTGTGAACCATCGCAAAAAAGTATGGCTTGTGCTTTTATCCCATCAAGGCTTGCCCAACCGTTTCCAAGTTCAATTTTCGAATAGTCCAAAAAATGGGATGTTAATGCTTTTTCATTTTTTAACAAACGGTGCATACTTTCTATATAAAGGTTGCTGTTCAGTCGCCCTGCCTTTTGTATTTGTAAAGCCCCAAATGGATTTATTACCCTTTTTTGATCTAAAGATTTTATATGAGGCGCAATAAAGTGTTCAAACCCCATACCCACTTGCTTATTCAACCATTCGTTTTGGTCAAATACACTTTCAAATATTTTATAATAAGGAAATGGGTGGAAAAACTTTTCACCACATTCGCGTTCCATTTTCGGATAAAAAGAATGCAATTCGTCAAACATTTCATGTGCTTTCCAGGTTAAGGCCATTCGTTTGCCTGTAATAGGGTTAAAAATGCCAGCGGCTACACTCGACGACCGGTTGTGCTCGATGCTATCGAGCACCATTACCTTTGCGCCTTGCTTAATAAGCCTATACGCTAAGGTAGTTCCTGCAAGCCCACCTCCTATAATGCAATAATCGTACACTACTGCAAAAGTAACAAACCCTAAGGTCGAAAGAAATTAATACTTGCCCCCTAATATTGAAATGAAGATAATATATTTGCAAAGTCATTTTGAAGATAACAAAAGCCCTTTTCCTAAGTTTATTCCTATCCTTATTCGTACAGGCTTTTGGGCAGACTGATACTTCAAAAAAAACAGTAAAAAAAATTAGACCAGTTTTCATAGCCATTAAAGACATTGAATCCCTTAAACATAATATACAAAATTTCGATACCTCGTTAAATAGGTTTAACCAACTAAATCCATACAGAAACCAACTTCAGCCATATCAAGATTTAGGGCTCATTGGCACACCAAGCCAATCACTTTGTATCAATAGCCTCAACCCAACTGGTTTTAATTTAGGATTTAATACTATGGATGCTTGGCAATACCCCATAGATGGATTGGACAACAAACTAATTATTGCCCCCTCGGCATACACAAAACTTAATTATTCGCAAGGCGATAAAGAGCTTATTTTTATTGAGGTCTTTCATACGCAAAACATTACAAAACGATGGAATTATGGACTTGATTACAGGCGCTTAAAAACAAACAATTATTTGTACTACAACCTTAGTGGCGAAACGCATTCAAAAATTAGACTATCCAACATTTACAATGCAAAGCTTTTTAGCAGTATCCGTTCTAAATCGGATAAATATTATGCTATCGGATCTGTTATTTTTAACAAATCATTAAGTCGCGAAACAGGGGGGCTGTCTAAGCCTCTTTCTTTTGACACAACCTCTGGAAAGTTGCGCGTTTTTGAAAACCCATTAATTAATGCAACGAATAGTGTACTTCAACCTGCCCTAACGTTCACTCAATTTTTTAGGTTTGGCAAAACCAGCCTAATA
>CANMPY010000227.1 GCA_947499775.1 Bacteroidota bacterium
TCACTTGCATGGACAGAACGTGGTCCTAGTAATGTAGGCGGCAGAACAAGAGCGATATTAATCGATAAAAGAGATGCCACAGGTAATACCATTTTTGCTGGAAGTGTTGGAGGTGGTATTTGGAAAACGGAAGATGGGGGTAAATTATGGAATTGTATTTCCGACTCTACCTTTAAAAGTAGTTCAGTTGGCGCTATTAGTATTGCGCAAAGCGATTCAAAAATAATTTATGCTGGGATGGGCGAAACGGATATTCGTGGAAATATAAGTTTTGGCGATGGGATGTATAAAAGTAGCAATGGTGGAAAAAAATGGCAAAAAATAGGATTAGAAACCACCTTTGCCATTGCCAATATTGTAATTCATCCAAAAGATCCAAATACCGTATTTGTATCAGCTATGGGAAATATTTTTAAGCCAAACGCCGATAGAGGCGTTTTTCGGACAAAGGATGGAGGAAAATCATGGCAAAAAATACTGTACAAATCGGATAGTGCAGGTTGCATCAATATTGCTATGGACCCCAATGATCCTAATATTCTATTCGCAAGCTTATGGCAAGCTTATAGAAGCCCATGGAGTATGGTAAGTGGTGGAAGAAACAGTGGATTATATAAAAGTACAGATGGCGGTGATACTTGGAAAAATATATCGCAGAATGAGGGTTTGCCTAAGGGTATTTTAGGCAAAATATGCATGGCTATTTCACCAGTCAATTCCGAACGAATTTTTGCAATGATTGAAAACAGCAATGGAGGATTATTCAGAAGTGATGATGGTGGTGAAAAATGGCAAAAAATTACAGAAGAAAAAGCAATACGTCAAAGACCTTGGTATTTTAGTGGGGTTTATTGTCATCCCAAAAATCAAGATATACTATACGTACTTAATGTAGCTTATCATAAAAGCACAGATGGCGGAAAAACATTTTCAGAACATTGGGCACAGCATGGAGATAATCATGATATGTGGATTAATCCTGAGAATCCAGAAAGTATGATTATTGGAAATGACGGAGGCGGTACAGTTAGTTATAATGGGGGTTTAAGTTGGAGTCAACAAGATTTACCTACTGGACAGTTTTACCATGTATCAATTGATAATAATTTCCCTTATAAAATTTATGGTGCCCAACAGGACAATTCAAGCATTGCAATAGCAAGCAGAAGTTTTGGTTGGGAAATTGGCAAATCCGATTGGTATACTTGTGCCTGGGGCGAGAGTGGATATGTGGCGGTACATCCTTTTAAACCCGAAATTACCTTTGGGGGAAACTATAGTGGCACCCTTTACCGGTTCGACAAATTGTTACACCACACAACGTCTATTAACGTTTACCCTGAAGAAGGCTTAGGAGATGGTGCTTATAAATTAAAACAGCGGTTTCAATGGACATACCCAATCCTGTTCTCTCCTTTTAGCACCAAAGAAAGACCAATTCTTTATGCAACCTCTCAACAAGTGCACCGTAGCTACGACGAAGGAATGCATTGGGAAACCATTAGTCCTGACTTAACGCGAAACGATAAAACAAAACAACAAGCAAGTGGAGGCCCTATTTCTAAAGACAATACAGGTGTTGAGACCTATAATACAGTATTTACATTTGCCGAATCAAATGTAGAAAAAGGAATTTTATGGGCAGGAAGTGATGATGGATTAGTGCACATTAGCGTAAATAATGGCAGCGATTGGCAAAATGTAAGTCCTGAGGCCATTGCCGAAAACACCCAAATAAGTATTATTGAACCCTCGCATTTCAACAAAAATAAAGCATACTTGGCGGCCACTCGTTTTAAATTAGGCGAATCAAAACCTTTGCTATTTAAGACAAGTGATTTTGGCAAAACTTGGCAAAAAATTGATAAAGGATTACCTCAAAATTCCATAACTCGCGTCATTCGCGAAGATCCTTCTCAAGAGGGCCTCCTATTTTGCGGAACAGAAACAGGAGTATATGTTTCATTTAACGATGGTTTGACGTGGCAAAATTTTAATCAAAATTTACCAAATACGCCTGTGCACGATATCGCCATACATGCTACTGAACATGATGTTATATTAGCAACCCATGGCCGTGGGTTTTGGGTGCTCGATAATATTAGTTTTTTGTATGACGTGATAAAATTAAAAACAAACCCGAAACAAATAAGTATTAAATGCCGAAATGCCTTTAACGCCGATGGAGGAAGTTATCAAGATGCAAACATGCAAGCGGGAGTTAATGCCCCCTGTGGGTTAATTATCGATTATTATTTACCCGATACATTTTCTAAGGAAATTCAAATCAAAATAAAAAGTAATTCAGGCGATTCATTGGCCATATTTTCATCAAAGCGCGACAAAAATTATGTTCCAATTGTGATCAATAACGATTTCTATAACCCCAAAACCAGTAAACCACAAGGATTGTTAACCTCGGTTAAAGGGCTCAATCGTTTTGTTTGGACTATGAAATCGTCAGATTTAGTGGGCGTTGAAGGGGATGGGAAAGTCATGTGGGGAGCTTCACTTTCAGGCCCTTTGGCCACACCGGGCAACTATAAAATAGAATTACTCTATAACGATACTTTAAAATTGAAGACGGAGTGTTTAATTCTACCCGACCCTCGATTTAATGAACCAACACTCGAAAATTATTTGGCTAAAAAACTGTTATTGGATTCAGTAATTTATTATGTGAATACTATTCATAAAGCCATTAATAAAATGAGAGGTATAAAGAAACAAATTAATGAATTCAATGCCAATTTAAGCGTGTTGACACAACGCGATAGCATGCAAAAACTTGGTAAAACCATTATTGATTCTCTTACTGTAATTGAAAATGAGCTTATTCAAACTAAGGCTAAAAACGGGCAAGATCTCTTAAATTATCCAATGAAACTAAACAATAAAATGGCTAGTTTGATTGATCAAATTGATGCTTTTAAAGGGTCTGTTCCTCAGCAATACAATGACGTTTACCATGAATTAGCCTTAAAGAGCAATTATCTATTATTGCGCTACAATCGATTATTGCAAAAAGAAGTAAATGACTTTAACCGAATAGCTAAAACTATGGATGTGGATGCTATTACAATAAAAAAATAAAACCTTATTCTTTTATATTTTTTACGGGTGATATGGCTTTGTGTAAATAATAAAACACAATAAAATGTATGATAATTACCACCTCAAGGCCAATAATATAATAGGGCCATTCTCCAATTATCATAGGGCTATCCGCTTCGGGGCGTTGTGAAATATACATATAGTTTGACCCTAAGCCCCAATTAATAAATCCTATAATTGGCAGCGTCAATTGCGTGTATAAAAATACCCTCAGCCAGCTTTTTTTGTTAGGGATACGGTTTAATCGCATCGTTAAAAATAAACCACCACAAATAATACCAAAATGGCTTACCGAATATTCAATCGTTCGATACGTGTTGTAAACTGTATTTACTCCCCCGCCTATTGTCATTTCTGGTGTTAAAAAGGAATGCACCGCACCTGCTCCCCAAAAAATCAGAAACTCATACGGCATCTGTTTTTTTGTAAACATGGCTATAGCCACCAATATTACCGAAAATGAACATAAATGCAGAGGCAATGAATCGCGAATGCTCCAAGTATCGGTAGCAAAGCCAACGATATGACCAATTAGCATATTAATTAGAAGTACTGAAGCGATTATTTGACCGAATTTCCATTTTTTCTCTTCCGAAAGATTTCTTGAGAAAAACAGGATGCAAAATAATCCTGTTACTAAAAAAATATTCATTCCTATCCATAATGGGCTTCCAAACTCAACCACGTGGTGTAACTTATTTCTATCCATATTATTTCTAATAATCGGGCAATCTATAACTA
>CANMPY010000228.1 GCA_947499775.1 Bacteroidota bacterium
GATAACAGCTAACGCATGGCTTGGATATAATTTATTAGAAAATATAAGCTTGAGTTATTACTACTCGCTAAGCAATAAAACGTTCGATTATATGCATGCAGGTATTCCACAGTTGATGTCCGATTTGCCCGAATATGTAAATTTAAATTCAAAATGGAAATGTGGGGTTGTTACTTCATTAAATGCTAAAAGTATCATATCAACAATAGCTGACTTGCTCAATCAACCTGATTTATATGCGTCGTTATGCAATCATGCATTAATGGCGTCAAAAGTTATGGTATGGGAGGAAGAAGCTAAAAAATTAGAACAGTTAATGAAACAACTAAGATAATTAGTTGTAATTGATATAGTTCAATCCTTAATCACATTTTAGTACCCTGAAGGTTTTATTTGTTACGAAATCAGTAGCGGATATTAAGTTATGATTTAGTGGCTGTGTATATTATTTGTAATGGATGTTTCTTTATTTAAAGTAATTGAATTTTGGAAAGAAAAATATTTGGAAATGGTACATTATTTAGAAAATAATTTGGTAGTAGAAAAAAACAATAAAAAATGACTAAATTTGTCATGACATAATTGGTCATGTTTTGAAAGCAATTTTAAAAAATTCTCGATTAAAAAAAGGATTAATGCTTCGTGAAGTGGCACAATACCTAGGTGTTGATGCTACATTGGTTAGTAAATTTGAAAGCGGTGCCCGTAAACCAACTCGAGAGCAAGTGAATAAATATACCGAAATATTGGATTTAGATGAGGATGCTTTAATGGTAGAGTGGCTTAAAGCCAGGATTCTTAAGGAAATCGGTTATGATGAAATTGCTTTGAAGGCAATGGTTGCTGCCGAAGTGGAAATAAAGTACACTATTTTGAAAAAAGCTTTGCCACATTCTGTGGTTTTAAAGGGGTTGCTTACAGATATTGATAAACTGAAAGTGAAATTGGATGCTCTACGAAAGTTTGACAGTTATAAAATAGCCCAAAGTCTAGAATTGGAATACACTTTCGAGAGTAATCGTATTGAAGGAAATACGCTCACCCTTAATGAAACGAACTTGGTTATAAATGAAGGGCTAACCATTTCGGGCAAAAGCATGCGCGAACACTTGGAGGCGATAAACCATAATGAAGCCATCGAATACATAAAATATTTAATTGAAAAAAAATCAAACTTAAATGAGCGAGAGCTGCTTACTATTCATAATCTTATACTTAGAGGTATTGATTCTGCCAATGCAGGGGTTTACCGCAAGGTTCAAGTGATGATTCAAGGAAGTAGTTTTACACCGCCTCAACCGTATCGCATAGCTAAAGATATGGAAGATTATTTTATATGGTACAATGCATTTAAAACCAAATTACATCCTGTAATATTGGCTGCCGAAATGCATGAAAGGCTTGTTACCATTCATCCTTTTATTGATGGTAATGGCCGCACATCAAGGCTTGTAATGAATTTAATTTTGCTCAAGCACGGCTATGCTATTGCCAATATTAAAGGCGATGCCTCAAGTAGGTTAGCATATTACAATGCCTTGGAAAAATCACAAACTCAAAATGTGAAAGATGAATTTGTTGAACTGATTGCCTTTCAGGAATTGAATGCAATAGAACGACATTTGAACATTGTAGCGCACTAAGTCATCAAATTCAATCCTTAATTGGCACTCACCCTAAATTATCAAAGTCATTGACTTAAATGTGTTGTAAACGAAATACTTTGATTAATCTTTTTTCGACTCGATGATTAATTCAGTTTGATTCATACTCACTTCACTTTTTAATTGTAAAATATATGTGCCAGAGATAAGATAAAATTTACCATCTTCCCCTTTTTTCACAAATTTTGACCGTGTTTGGTTCTGATTAGCTGTAAAATGATATGAGACATAATTAATACCCCATAAACCCTTTATATTTTCATCATAGAGAGTTAATCCTAACGAATCGGTAATGGTTAGTTTAATGTTTTGTTCTTGATATGAGTAAAAAGGAATAGATAGTTTGCTTTGTTTTGGTAGATTCCAAAAGTATGATGATTGACCCCAATTTTTGGATAGCTTTACATTTGGAAGTTTAAATACCGTTAAATTTTTTGTAAGTTTCGTGCTATCCAATGTATTAAGCTCATTTAGCGAAATTACATAAAGTGAACGCCCATGTGTACCAACAACCAATTCGTTTTGTTTTGCGTTTATAGCTAAATCGTGAACTGCCACGCGTGGCAATTGACCTAACTTTTCCCATTTTAGGCCTTGATTAAAAGTTACATATAATCCATTATCAGTTCCTACATACACAATGTTTTGGTTTATTAAATCTTCACGAATAACGTTGACGGGTTCAAATGGGAGATTGCCGTTCAAGGCGCGCCAATGTTTACCATAATCGTCGGAAACAAATACTAAGGCCGAAAATATATCCATACGGTAGGCATTTAGGGTTGCATATACTCTTGATTCGCTATGGCTTGATGCGTGTATGCGTGAAACCCAATAGGCTTTATAATTGGGCACTGAAATGTTGGTCCATGTATTTCCTCCATCTTTTGTAACCTGAATAATGCCATCGTCGCTTCCAGTGTATATAAGTCCGAATTTTATCACGCTTTCATCAAGGGTAGTGAGGGTGCCAAATGGAACATTGCCTGCTTGACCTCCATTGGTTAAATCGGGTGATATTTTTTTCCAGTTTTCGCCCTGATCTAAGGATCGGAATAAATAATTACCTCCAAAATAAAGCGTATTCTGAGAGTGTTTTGAAAGTTGAATAGGGGTTTGCCAATTAAAGCGATATGGCATTTCACCCAATTCATGTTTTGGAGTAATATAAGTCGATTGGCCCGTGGTTTGGTCTAATCTATAATAATTTCCAAATTGATAGCCAGTATATACTAAATTTTGTTTTGTATTGACTGCAACTTGCATTCCATCACCACCCATAATAAACTCATAGGGGTAACGTCCATTTTGATGCCAGCCTGATCCATTTGAATAATTTCGTGGCCCTTTCCATACCCCATTATCTTGTAGTCCGCCATATACATTATATGGAGTGGCATCGTCAGTAGTAACGGAATAAAATTGCCCCACGGCTGGGCTATTGCACTTAACCCAATTTTGACCATAATCGTAGGAAATATTTAAACCCCCATCGTTTCCATTAATAATATGGGAAGGGTGCAATGGGTTAATCCACAGTGCATGGTGATCGGCATGCACATTATCGTCGGTGAGTTTTTTAAAGGTTTTTCCTCCATCGATTGATCTGGCCAAAACAACGCCCAAAATGTAAACTTCGTCAGAATTTGAAGGATTTACGCGTATTTGTCCAAAGTAGTAGCCATAGGTATAATACAAATCTTTGATAGAATCGTTTATTGTTATCCAATCAAGGGTATCTATTGAATTTAGTTTAAGAATAACTGAGCCTTTATAATTGACATTAAATAAATTTTGATTGGCATTGCCAGTATATTTAATAAGATCGGCTATGGTATTTTTTTTGGTTTTGATTAACTTTTTGATCGATTTTGCATCATATTTTTCTGGAAACTCATTGTCCTTTAAATAGGTGTTTAATTTTTCGTCCTCTAAAGCTAAAAACACATTTATATCTTGTTTCTCGATACGCACTAAATCATTAACATAAAGTTTGGAGGTGTCTTTAATTGCCATAGGCACTGAATTTTGATCGTCGATTATGGCATACAATCCCGAGTGGCCATTTTTGATAAATGGAGCGAGGCCAATCCTGCCAAGATTTGGTGTTGAATAGATCTTGCTCCAAGTTGAACCAGCATTTTTGGAACTATA
>CANMPY010000229.1 GCA_947499775.1 Bacteroidota bacterium
CAAAAAACAACGCTTAGAAGAACCAATTGAGCAACTGGTTGTGGTTCACCCATGGCAACATATGGGGTACATTACCTTAGCGGCAGCCATTACAGGTATTATGGGTGCAAAAATATTTCATTGGTTCGAGTATTGGGATGATTTTATTGCTCATCCATTAGAATTAATTTTTTCAGCGTCTGGTCTTACCTTTTTTGGTGGATTGCTGTGTGGCGGAGCTGGCGTTATTTGGGCTGCCAAACGAAAAGGAATTGGGTTTAAAACTATAGTGGATGTTGGCGGACCTGCTTTAATGTTAGCCTATGGCATTGGCCGCTTGGGATGTCATTTTAGTGGAGATGGCGATTGGGGAATAATAAATACGGCCCCTAAACCTTCATGGTTTTCCATATTTCCCGACTGGTTATGGACATACAATTACCCAAACAATGTATCACAAGAATGTGACCCCACTGGAGGAAGCATGCCTTGCGATTTTGCTACTACCCCATTTTTACAATTTCCGGTTTTCCCAACACCACTTTATGAGGCATTTGCTGCATTTGCTCTTTTTTTAATCCTTTGGGTTATTCGCAAAAAAATAAAAACTGCTGGCGTTTTGTTTGGAATTTACCTAATGATGGTTGGTGTCGAACGCTTTTTAATTGAACAAATACGTGTAAATAGCACGTATTCAATACTAGGCTACCATCCCACCCAAGCCGAATTGATTGCATGTGTACTCATTCTTTTAGGTATAGCTCTATGCATTACACGTTATACAAAAACCCAAAAAACAACACAAGCAGATTTTATTTCATAAATTTTTCTTTACTTTTAACCGCTCAAAATAAAAAATGATTCGATTTATTATACTTATTATGCTCGGTTTGTTTATGGCACCCAATCAGGTCCAAGGCCAAACCGATACCATTCAAACTTTCAGTTTTAAAGATTCGACAAAACGCTCAGGAATATTTTTGTTTCCAAATGCATCAAAACCTTACCGTAAAGTTTTGATGCTTTACACCTTAAAATGTTATCCAAAAGTTTCAAAATACGATGGCAAATACGCATGTGGCGAGTGGGATTACTTAACCTATACCTTTGTAACCGACAAAAAAGGGGTTCCTTATGAAATAGGCCGATACATAACGCCGTATGGAATTAACCTCACTTTAGGACCAAATGGCTTTACTTGGATTTACGATGTAACGGATTACCTGAACCTACTAACCGATTCAGTTAATTTGTCAGCAGGAAATACCCAAGAACTATTAGACCTGAAATTTATTTTTTTTCAAGGCGAACCCATTGCTAAAGTTATAAAGATAGACCAAGTATGGAATAAAGGTGTTTCATCCTATAGTTATGCCGATTTGTCTTCCAATAAACGCATGTCGCAAACCTCTATTAAAATTGATTCAAACACCAATCGTTTAAAACTCAGAAGCCGAATAACAGGACATGGACATAATAGCAATGATGGGAACTATCCACACTGCTGTGAGTGGAAAAACAACACCCATTCTATATATTCAGGAGCTAAATTAATTAAAGACTGGAGCGTTTGGCAGACCCTAGATTGTGCCGATAATCCTGTATTTCCTCAAGGTGGCACATGGCCATATGCCCGTGAAGGTTGGTGCCCAGGCGATAGGGTAAAGGATACAGAATTTGATATTACAGGTTTCCGAACTGCCGATAGTTTACAATTAGATTACAAGATTACGCCGGTGCCTGAAACCAATTTAGGAATGGGTGGTGGAAATTATATCATGGCTACACATATTGTGCAATATGGGAAAGCTACTTTTTTGAAAGATGCCGAAATTTATGATATTATATCGCCTAGTACGGCACAAGTAAACTCTAAGTTTAGCCCATCATGTACCGAACCAAAAATTATTATCAGAAATAATTCAACCGATACGTTAACCGAATTAGATCTTGAATACAGTATTTCTGGAGGTTATACGATGACCTACTATTGGAAAGGTAAATTGGGATTTTTACAAATGCAAACCGTAAATCTTCCTATTTATGATGCAGGATTTTACCGAGGTGATGGCCAAAATGCATTTAGCTGTTCAATAAAAAAATACAATGGAGGTGCTGATGATAACAGTGTAAACAATACCATGACCTCACAATTTAAAATGCCTGATATTTATAAAGATAAACTTTTTATTGAATTCAAAACCAATAATTTTCCACTCGAAAATAGATACATTTTAAAGGACTCTCGTGACAGTATTATACTTTTAAAAGATAATTTAGCAGCCAATAAAGTATACCGTGACACTTTAAAAAACATCAAAGCAGGATGTTACACTTTAGAACTAATTGATGACGGAACCGATGGGGTTAGTTTTTGGGCAAACCCTGCGCAGGGAGGTGGTTATTTTAGAATACGCAAAGCAACTGGGAATAGCGTTTTGAAAAATTTTGGACTCGATTTTGGCTATCGAATTTTTTATACCTTTATTATCGATAGTCTGCAAAAAGGCCAACAACCTGAACCGCCAATTGATCAGTCTATGGATGAAACCATAATTGTTCCTAATCCTAATAATGGATCATTCACTATTATTACAGCTAATTTAACTGGCATTTACAACTTAGAAATTATTGATGCTATTGGCCAAGTTGTGTTTAAAAGAAGCATTGATATTAGCAATGAACCTGATATAGAAATAGCTAACCTAAACGTTTTATCTGGTCTTTATTTTGTAAGACTTAATAATGAAAGCAAAAAAATTGTACGTCGATTAATTATTGAATAAGAGGCCCTTTCTTTTACAAATCTGATCGCTATAATTAATCGTCCTTCTTTTGCATCTCCATTTCTATGGCTTTAAGTAATGGTATAAAATCGTTTTGAGTTAAAACCTTTTTATTATACTCCTTCACTGTTCTTTTTTCGGCAAGTTTTAAGTTCAATTTTATTTGAAACTCATATAAATCATTCAAATTTTGACCATCAGAAGCTGTCATTTGCAAATACAAGTGACACGGATTTATACTATCCTTACTTGAAGGTATAAGCCAAGGACTTGCTCCTGGATAAGCTTCACACTGGTGTTTTAACAAAATATTTCTACTTGGTAAAGACTTTTCATTGGTCCACCAAATATTTTTTGTAGCTGCTAGAGCATCAAATGTTTCTTGTTTCGTTTTTACAGCTTCAAGTTCAGTTAATCGCTCTTTCAATAATAAGGTCATCGCTTCTTCAAAAGGCAAATTGCTTTTCAAAGCCTCAATCCCCAGGGTTACACCCAAAAGATTACTATAAATATCTTCAACCGAAAAACTTGAATACCGCTCGGGCAAGAATGGAATATACGATGCGCCAAACCAGGTTGATATTTCATGCCAAACCGATAAATCGTAGGCAATTTTACCAGCTAAGCGAATGATATCCAGAGTATCAATGTCAGTTTTCCAGGTTACATCTATTGTTTTTTTACCACCTTCAATACCCAAATTTAGCTTTATCCTACCCTTAGATTTATTGTTGAGAATAGCTGAATTTAAGAAAGCTGTCCAATCGGCTTGGTCGCGCAAATGGCCAAGGTCAATAAAGCCACCTCGTTTGGTATAAAAAATACCATTTCCTTCTTGCGAATTTCCTAAATAGGTATGAGGTCCTATTTTTTCAATACTTGTAATATCATTAATCTTAATTTTTTGGATGGCTAAAATATGCAAATCATTGCCAAATGCACAACAGGTCCTAATAATGCGAGGAGGCGGTGTATTGCTTTCTTTTAGAGTGAGTTTAATTGGATTAGCCGTGGAAATTTGAAC
>CANMPY010000230.1 GCA_947499775.1 Bacteroidota bacterium
GACGTGCCGAAATTTGGGTCGAAATCTACCGTAGCACTATAGTTCCCAGCGCATAGCACATTTCCAGACTTATCCAATGTTATGGAATAACTATAATCCTCTTTGCTTCCTCCAATTTGTTTTACCCAAACAAAATTCCCATTTGCATCTAATTTTGTAATAAATACATCATCACTTCCATTGGAAGTAAGGTTTGAAACTGCTACTCCGGGATCGAAATCTACTGTTCCCTGAAATTGTCCTGTTGTATAATTGTTGCCAAAGGCATCTAAAACAATAGAAAAACCGACTATACTACCCATGCTGCCTGTTTGTTTTGCCCAATTAAAATATAAAGGTTGTGCTTTTAATGCAAAGCATAAACCTAAAATCAAAACGAGTGTTAGCTGTTTTTTCAAAGTTGAATGTTGTTAATTATAGGTGTAAAAATGCATCGTTATGGATTTTTATCATTTTGAAATACAATTAAACAAATGATTTACTACCGGTTAAAATATCATTCAATTAACATTGCTTGGAATATCGAACGTCTGAATTTTTAAGAATTAAACAAAATCAAGATTCAGACCATTCCTTATACTATTTTTTGAATCAAATTGTCCCAAACCCTAAATTTTAGGGTTTCGTTAAAAACATAGGTTAGGATATCTTTTTCAATATCATTAAATTCTAACCCACGGCGTTCATAAACAATTTTTGCCACCTCAAATGCCTTAGCTAAACTAAAGGTTTCGAAACCATGCGCGCCTCCCCAACTAAAATCTGGAATAAAATTTCGTGGAAACCCTGATCCAAAAACATTGGCCGACACGCCAATAATTGTACCGGTATTTAGCATAGTATTAATTCCGCATTTGCTATGATCGCCAATTATGCTTCCACAAAACTGCAACCCAGTCTTTAGGTATTTTTCTGCTGGATAATTCCATAACTTTACCTCTGCATAATTATTTTTGAGATTTGAGGTATTGGTATCGGCACCTAAATTGCACCATTCGCCAATTACCGAATTGCCAATAAACCCGTCATGTGCTTTATTGCTATAGCTATAGATTACTGAATTATTCACTTCTCCCCCAACCTTACAGTGTTTGCCTATTGTAGTAGGGCCATATATTTTAGCTCCCATTTTTAATTGGCTATTTTCACCTAAAGCAAAAGGGCCTCTAACCATAACGCCTTCCATGATTTCTGAATTTTTAGCAATATAGATTGGTCCAGATGTAGCATTTAAAACGGCACACTCCATAGATACACCTTCTTCTATAAATATTTTTTCAGGAGAAATTAAAATAACACCTGCATTCACTTTTGCCGAAATTTTGCCAGATGTTAGCAATTCGAAATCCTTTTCTATTTCTTTTCCATTTAACGAAAAAATGTCGGGACATTTAGAAATATGCGATAAGGCACTTTGAAATTTTATTTGGGTACAATCTGCCAGACTATAGTTGTCGTTTATAAAAAGCAAGGCCTCAGCACGGTTTAATACACAGGCTACAACTTTGTCGCCATCTGAAATGGTTTCACCTGATTTTAAATTTTTTATGGCTTCAATTAATGCGCTATCTGGCAAATACCTGCCGTTAATAAAAATATTATTATCTTCGATATTAGAGGGGTACTTCAGACTTAAATAGGCCTTTGTTTTATAGGAAACCGTCGCGTTTAAGTGTTTTTCCCATTTCTCGGCAATGGTTAATATTCCCACAACAAATTCGGCACATGGCCTTGTGGCGCTAAGAGGTAAAAGATTAATTCGCCATTCATCATCAAATAAAACTACATTCATTCTGGGAAGTATTAGGGTGTAAAATTGCGGAAAATTATGGGGAATTACTATTTTTTCATAAAATGAATTACAGGTTTTGGTTGTTCATCCCAAGAGATGGGATAAAAGCTTTGAGTGTGTAAGCTTCACCAAAAATTGTACACTTTAAAAGTGTAGCGGCATTTGATTTAGTTTTAACAAAAAAAAGCCACCAACTTACGTTGATGGCTTTACAGTATCGTATACTCTTTTAGTTTTATTTTTTAGCGTAACGTTTATTGAATTTATCAATACGTCCTGCGGTATCTACAAAATTCATCTTACCAGTAAAGAACGGGTGCGATAAATTTGAAATTTCTAATTTATACAATGGATATTCGTTTCCATCTTCCCATTTAATTGTTTCTTTGGTTTCAACTGTAGAACGGGTAAGAAATGATTCATTATTGCTCATGTCTCTAAACACCACTACACGGTAATTTTTTGGATGTATGTCTGGTCTCATTATTTTTTCTTAAAATAGGACTGCGAAAGTAATATTTTAACCTAAAAATTCAAACACTTATTTCTAAAATTTCAGAACTCATGCATTCCAGGCAAAAAAGCATCCTCAATATGGATTATTTCTGTATCGTGAACTCCTATTACCACTGAAATACAATCAAATCGTATGGTAAATTTTTCATCAGTGTCCATCTCAAATTGTTCGGCAGCTTTTCCCATTAGTTCTATTTTTTTCGAATCAATAGACTCTTCAGGAAAGCCAAAATAATCAGAAGTTCGTGTTTTTACTTCTACAAATACAATCTCTTCTCCAATTTTTGCAATTATATCAATCTCGGCTCTTCCAAATCTTTTATTGCGTTCAACAATATGATACCCTTTAGCTTTTAGAAAGTCAACGGCAAGCGTTTCTCCTTTTTCTCCTAAACGATTATGGTTAGCCATTGAGTTCAGCAATAGCTAACCACGCCATTAAACCCATTCCAATAGGCAATGCATCTTCATCAATATTAAAGGTAGGAGTATGAACATGGGATATGATGTTTTTAGCTTCATTTCGTGTTCCTAATCTATAAAAACAAGCTGGAAGCTCCTGGCTGTAATATGAAAAATCTTCGGCAGCCATCCAAATGTCCAAATCCACTACATTTTCTTCACCCATGTATTGAATGGCTTGATCAATATTTCGTTGCGTTAAGTCAGGATTGTTTTTAAGAAATGGATACCCTTTTCTAATTTCCAAATCACATTCGCAGCTAAAACTTTCGGCAATGCCCTTTGCAATTTTAATAATTGATTCATGGGCTTTCAAGCGCCATTGCTCATCTAGGGTTCTAAAGGTTCCTTCCAAATAAACTTCATTTGGAATAATATTGGTTGCACCATTAGCTATAACTTTGCCAATGGACAAAACTGAAGGTAAAATAGGGCTTGCCACTCTACTTACCACATGCTGTAATCCGGTAATTACATGTGCCATTGCCACAACTGGATCAATATTTTGATGAGGTTGGGCGCCATGACCTCCTTTACCACGAATGGTCATATAAATTTCATCGGTGCTTGCCATATACAATCCTTTACGAAACCCAACTTTGCCAACGGGCAAAATAGGCATTACATGTTGACCTATGATACTATCAACAGCCGGATTCTGCAAAACGCCTTCTTTAATCATAAGCGAAGCCCCTCCTGGAAGTTTTTCTTCGGCAGGCTGAAATATCAATTTTACAGTCCCTTCAAAATCATTTCTTAGTGTATGTAATATATTGGCCGCGCCAATTAAACAACTTGTATGCACATCATGTCCGCAGGCATGCATTACACCCTTATTTACAGATTTATACAAAATATCATTTGATTCCTCAATAGGCAATGCATCCATATCGCCGCGCAGTGCTACTACTTTTTTTGAAGGGTTTTTTCCTTCAATGAGAGCGACAATTCCTGTATCGGCCATTTTTATTTTATTGCTTATGCCAATATTCTCAAGTTGCTGCCATACATAGCTTTG
>CANMPY010000231.1 GCA_947499775.1 Bacteroidota bacterium
TTGCGGTGTCGCTTTCGGTAATTGCAATTTTGTAAAATTGTGTAATGCCTAATCCTGCAGATAAGTCGATCCACGATGTTCCATTATTTCTACTGCAATAAACCCCGCCATCGTTGCAATCAAATAAGTAGCCATTTAAGGTGTTAAAAATAAATAAATGCTTGTCGGCATGAATAGTTTGAATGCCATTTGGATTTTGCGATTTACTTGCTGTCCACATGGTATTTATTTTAAAACTGTCGGCCCCATTATCCGATTTCCAAGTGTTAAGACCCCCAACAAAAACAAAATTTTCGTTTACCGGCGATAAACAAAAAGCAAGATCATACCAACCCTGTCCCCGTTTTGTTTTACCATCGTAAGCGCTGCTTAGTAAATTAGTTTTACTCGTGTCGTACTTTAGGGTAAATGTGTTCCCTGTGTCTAAGGATTGGTGTATTCCGCCAAATTTTCCGTCTTTTTTGTCAGCAACTAAAAGCTGCACTTTGGCAGGGTTGGCTTTAGTTGTTCCTATCGTTATTCGCGATGCTAATGCTTTAATAAAAGTTTGTTTAAAACTTAATCCTCCATTGGCACTTCTAAACATTTTTGCATTTCCAAAATAATCGTATGTAGTAGCATACACCACATTGGCATTTGTGGGGCAAAAAGCAATATCCATAAAATATCCTGTTTGTGTTCTACTCCAACTTACTCCTGCATCTGTTGTGATGTATACCCCGTCGGATGCTGCACAAACCAAATGTTTCGAATTATTTGGGTTCATTAATACCTTACTAATTAACTTGGTGTCGTAAATGTTCCAATTCATTCCAGTTGGTTGCCAACTCAGTCCACCATCTGATGAAAGTAAAATTCCAATGCTCTTATTATCACCCGAAGGGCCACCTGTAAGGCCAAATAAACTTCCTCTATCGCCATCGCCAGTTGCTATATAAATGCTGTCGGGGTAATTTGGGTTAACGGCAATACTGCTAACACCTAGTACTCCATTAAAGTCGGATAGGGGAGTCCACGATTTTCCAAAATTTGTTGTTTTCCAAATTCCTCCTGCCGGCGAACCTACCCACATTGTATTTGTATCGCTAGGGTGAAACGCTATGCAGTTTAATCGCCCCAATCCATTATAACCACTTGGGGTTGTAGTTGGGCCTAAAAAACTCCAATTCGTTTTTATGGGCGAAGCTTTAAATAAGACTTGTCCCGCTACAAATTTTTGATATTCGGTATAATTTATATCTGCTTTTGGAAATACGCCTAATGGAGCAACACGCTGTTGCCAAAACCACTCCCAACGCGCAAATTGATTATAGCCTTCACCCTTTTCTGGTGTCTTAGTATTCCAATACGAATGAAACGCATTTTGTATATCAAAAAAGGTTGGATTGGGTTGGGTAACATTTGCATTCCATGGCTGCGAATGAGCCGTTAATGCTAAATTGAATAGAAACAGTATTGGGATTAAATTTTTAAGTAGGCGCATGAATTTAGAAACCAAAATTAAAGGATTAAATGGTAAAATATTAATTATTTTTGACTGGATATGCTTTTGATGCGCATTTAAGTGGCGTGTCGATGGGAATTAAATTTAACGATGCCGATTAAAACCAAAGGTTAAAAATTTTAAGTAAGCAAAACCCATAGGCCCTAAAAAAGATTTTTGCGGTTAGCGCACACTAGGAAACATAATTTATTTAACAAATTTCTGATTCAATTTATAAGCCATAAAACTGCTCAAACTTCCTATCAATGCTCCTGCTAATACATCACTTGGGTAATGCACACCCAAATGCATACGGCTATATCCTACGGCACTTGCCCATGCAAAAGCCGGCGCAGCAACATACCATTTTGGGTATGCCAAAGTTAAACTTGTGGCAGTGGCAAAAACAGTAGAAGTGTGGCCAGATGGAAATGAGTAAGGGCCTACATCCGTTTTTTTATAAATATTATTTTCTGCTACAAAGGGCCGTTCCCGATTAATGGCATATTTTAAACTTACGGTTAAAATAGAATTAAGGGCCAAGCTACCAGCCATGGCATATGCATTTTTTTTGCCGTTTGGCAAATAGTGGTAATACCCCATGCCAAACAGTGTAAGTGGAGTTAGTATGGCTACCGGAGTAGCGCTATGGCTAAACCCAAGCCAAACTTTATCATACTTTGTATTCTGCGAATTGATAGAATTTAAGAGTCGTGAATCAAAATTTTGAGCATTAACTGTACCGCAAATAGCTATTAAAGTAATTATTACTAGGTTTTTTAAAATCATATAGAGCTTAGTGTGGAAAAACATAATCGGAGAGGTATTGAAATTTTTCGGTAAGGTGTCCGTTTTCGCAAAGGGTTGCATTTTTTATAATATCAGATTTTGGGTTTATAAGTTCAGGTATAATGCTTTTAATTAATTCGTCACCAAATCCTTCGGAGGCATCTGAAGGCAATTCGGTTGGTAAATTAGATACGGCCATTACATCAATGCTATTTTTAACAAACGGCTCACATTCCGATTGCCGTTGGGCGTCCCACCCAAAAACAGGGTTATCGGCATGGGTATCTTTCAAGGTTATGGGGATTGATCCTTCTATATCGCAACTAATATCCCCAATTACTTTGATTGAAAAGTCGCTAGATTTGGTATCTTCTTTTGAAAAATGAGGTGGTATGGCCTTATCCCAAAAAACGCCATTAATTACAATATCTGCCACAGTGGTATAGGGCTTAAAAATTGATTTATAAAGGGAATGATTATGGTGAAAATGTTCATCGTTCCATGGCTCGCCATCGATGCGCGCGTAAAGTTCATGCGTGTCGAGGATGGTGTAAACACTTTCTGAATGTGAGGCGTGAAGAAAGGCGTGGGGTGTAACTTTCTTTAACCCAATTTCATTTAACAGTTCAGCTGATCCATGCGAAACCCTACCACTTCCGGTAATTACAATTTTATGGTTATTGTTTTTTAAATCAGGGGCAATATGTTTAAGTACCTTAACCATTTCGCTGTAATTAGCACATTCGTAAGCTGGTTTAATGGCGAATGCGTTAAGTTTTTTTCCTACCGCTTTTAAGGTTTCGTATGCGCCAACCAATCCAGCGTAACGGCCAAATCCTAAAATACGCGCGCCACTATGCCATACCAAACATTCGTAATCAATAAACCGAATATTTTTTTCAATCATGGCCTGTAACAGCCCTCGGTTATAGTCCTGTTTTTTTATGGTATGCGAAAAAAACAAATAGGTTTTATCCTTTATTAAATCGTTGATGGGCACTTCTTTTATACCCAATAAAATATCACAGGATGAAAGGTCTTGCGTTACTTTAATCCCTTGATTGGTGTAAGCAGCATCCGAAAAAACCCTATCAGTAGATGATTCCACCAAAATGTCGCAATTTTTATAAAGTGACAAAATGGCTAAACATTGAGTAGGGGTTAAGGCTACACGTCTATCTGCTGGTTGCTTATTTTCTTTTATTAACCCCAAGGTAATCATAAGGCAAAATTAGCAGAATTGCGTGTCATTTAGGCCACAAATGATTCAAGCAATTGAGTTAGTTTGTTTCATTGAAATTAATCGAAAAAGAAAAAACGCCATGACATAATTTGGACTTATCTTTGCGTTTAATAAACATACAATTGGGGTTGACCGGATTTGACGGGTTGTGCAATTGGTGTGTAAGCATGTAGAGACTTGTTCCAGTAGCTCTTAAATCAGAAGGTTCAAACCATAAAAGGCGAATACAACTTCGCAATGGCTGCCTAATCTAGGATTAGCG
>CANMPY010000232.1 GCA_947499775.1 Bacteroidota bacterium
CGTCGTTCCTAATTTAATATTATAATTTAATATATAATTTTTCACAGTTCCCTTTATCGAATTCGTAATTAAGATTAATTCAATGTTGTCAGCATCTAATTTTTTACCATATAATAAATGATAAATACCATTGGTTTCAATGTTAATATTTATTGCCATTTTATAAATAAGTCTGTTCTTTATTAGTAATGTTCCTCCATTGTCAAATTCACTCATAAATATTAATAGAGAGTCAGAATCGAATTCTTTAAGTTGTTTTATTTTATTGAACACCTTAAAATAATAAGTACTCTTTTGGTTTGACAAGAATAACCCATATATAAAATTGATATACTGGTATCGGCTGTTGTTAATGTAAGATGAATCATATATTAACCCAGCCTTATTATAATAATGCTGACCTAAGGTTTCGGTAAAAGCCAACTGCCCCGATGTGTCGCAAAAACTATTGACTAAAAATGGATTATAAAGACTGCTATAGCTAAAATTTATTTTATTAACAGATTTATCTTTTTCAAGGAATATTTTTCTTATTTGAGGTGGGCAATAATTAAAATCAAGGCAATAACTGGAATCGGTATATTCGTTTGGTGGAAACCTGGTTTCCAATAACCAAACATTATTGCGTTGTCCAAATCCATCAAAGCCAATAGTTAAAACTCCGATAGTAAATAACCATCGGAGTTTTAACAGTGGACTAAATTTATCGGGATATAACAACTTTACCCGTTTTAATATAGCCATCATCTGAGTATAATTTATAAAAATAAACGCCCATAGATTGAGATTTCATATCAATTGTTGTTTTAGAGCCGGGGGGGATATGCGTGTATTGAGAAATTAACTTACCTGTAACATCCATTATTACCAAGGTTAAATTTTGGGTTTCGGTATTATCTACTTCTAAATATAAAAGCCCTGAGGCAGGATTAGGGTAGATTTTAAATTTCTGATTGGCGGCTTGATTCGATTTCGCAATCATTTTGGGTATTATTTTTTTTGCAGAATTAGGAATAAGATGCTCATCGTTATCAAGAGGAATCAATATTTCAAGGAAAAAGCTTAAAAAATGACGGGCATCAATGCTGGCATCTTTCCGGGCTTTGGCTATGGTTTTCAATATTTCTACCTCAGCATGCGTTGGTTTACTGAGCCTTTTGGCTTGGAGAATAGGGATAATGGTATTGAACAGCGTTTTGTAATCCCCCGGTTCAAGTCCATTTGCCAAATTTTGTGCTGACGGGTAATCGGCTTCTTTTATTTTTCCCCATATTTTACCTTCTTCACGCATTGCTGGGGCTTCTATATTTTCAAACTCAAAACCATCTAAAATACCCGGGACATAAACATCGCAGGGGTCTAATACATCGCAGTTAACTTTAGGTTGTTTAACAGGGGGTACTGTAACATATGTATTAAAGCAAATAGCTTGAATTGAACCTGTATAATCATGATATTCAAATGTATTAGAAGCATCTGTGATAAGAGTATAGGTACCAGGGCAACCAGAAGTAAATTTATTGTCAAAAGAAACACCCGGCGAACTGTTTCCCTGATCTTGTATCCCCCCATAATTTTGCCAGTCGTACTCAGCCATGTCAATAAACTGATTGCATTTAAGTTCAAAGAGTGAATTGTCGCCCAAGCTATATACTCCTCTATAAAATTGGTTATTGGTGGTGCTTGCATTCTCAAATTTATTTAGTCTAAGCAAGGAGGTATAAGGAAAAGATGCGGTGTTATCTAATAATATGCCATTAATGCTGTAATTGTAATTTCCATTAGTTGTAAAGGTATTTTCGTGTATTTTGATTTGGTCGGTATTGTTACAGCGTATCCCCTTACCAAAGGTGCTGATAGGATAATCTTCTAAATCATCATTCCAATCAAACGTATTTTTATATGCCAATGGTGCAACCTCATTATCGCATTGCCAAGCTACACCGCAGTTTGTAAAACTTGCTTCTCCCACTCCGATAAAGTTGGCCGGGCTATAAGGTGAGCTATAAGGAGTGCCATCACTAATAATACCGTAAGTCAGATTTTCAAATTCAGGTGTTCGGCCTATCGGATAGCATTCTGTGGTATTACCATTATTACCTTTTAACACCTGAAAAGTGGCATCAAAACTTGCCAGTCCAAAGCCCAAACGATAAGGCCCAGTATAGGTATTTTTAAAGGTACACCCATTAAAAATTATTTTATCCACCCCATACATACTGCAATGGGTATTTAATCCTATCCCATTAAAGTCTTTAACAGCAGCAGGAGATTCAAAGCTAAAATTGGTAAAATTAAATCGGCTTAGATTATTGGCAGTGGTAAAGGGGTAAAATGCTACTCCTTTTCGATTGTTCAAAAAATTAACCATATCGTACCCGGCCGGGTTGTTCGTTGCAGTTGTAGTATTGGTGCAAGTAATTAGTCCGCCGCCGTCAACCGTAACTCCACAAATGGCATTCTCAATTTTACTGTCGGTCATTTCCATAATGCCGATAGTGGTTGGATCGGTTTGGTCTGGGGTGCTACTTGCTTGTACCTGCACCCCCCGCCACTTGTGTTCACATCCTGTTAGTGAAGTTAGTATTGAACCATTTTCTAATTGTAATTTACCGCCGGGCTGAATCACTACGCCATAATCAAAACCATTGTTTACGGCTGAATAGGTAAGGCGGTCCAAATCGGCAAATTGAAGTTCAGCGCCTTTTACATTTACAATACAGCCTGATTCTATAACTAATCTTCCTTTAATTTTTTGGTTGGTAGTAAAATTAAGTGTTCCGGGTTTTCCGTCCAATAAATCTAAAGTGGAGATGGTTACATAATCAAATGAATTTGGACTGGTAGCTTCCAAATCATACCCTGTGAAGCTAGTTTCACAATTTCCTAGGCGAATAAAATCGTAATTATCATTTTCTTTTTTATTATCTCCGGCAACCACAAGTTCGCCTGTACTGCATATGTCAACTCCAAAACCGCATGAAGCCTCGTTTGCCTCCTCCGACCTGTAGGTTTCATTCCAGATTGGTTCTAAATCATCTTTTGTTTTAATTACATAAAAATTTGTAAGTAGATCGTTTCCAGAATCATCTTTTTTCACTTTGCCTGGGTCACCGTTGGAACCAATAAAATATAGGTCTCCATATTCATCCTGACGCACTTTAGGAGTATATTCCATGCCGCTAAAGTGGCCAATATGTTTAGCTTTAATTTCATAGCCTCCTACTCCAGGAGCGGTATTTAAACCTACAGTTGGAAAAGTTGAAGGGTCAATTAATCGCGCAAAAGCATCTGCATCACGCCAATAGGGTGCCCCGGAGGGTTTGCAAAATGCGGGATTACTAAATCCACTATAAATTAAATTGACCAACCCTGTTACAATAATACTACCATTTGCTAATTGACGAATTCCCGTACCAACATCTCCTCCTGTTCTTCTTCTATATGATGTTGAACAGTCAGTTTTTCCAATGTTTTTTGCGTGCTTATACCATGGATCGCTGGCATGTAATCCCCAATCCCCACCTCCTATACCCCATTGACTAGGAGATGGATTTGAAGGTGAATTCTCACATCTTGCAGAATAAGTTGTGAAAGGTGTGGGTCCATCTATTTTTATTTTAGTGATTAGAATTGCACTATCGGTATATTTATTTAATAATATATCATTATGACGCCCAACTCCTGTTGCCCAAACATGTGAAGGTATTAAATCTGATCCGGTTCCAATGGGATTTCCCTTTGGGTTAGACCCCTTA
>CANMPY010000233.1 GCA_947499775.1 Bacteroidota bacterium
GGAATAAATTCGTTGATAAGCTGTGCTAAACCATTGCGGCTAGCTGCTTCATCGTCTACTATAAGTGCGGTTATCATGGTTGTGGTTATTAGGCCTTATAAAAAATAAAAGTTTGGGTGGTTTAAACGAAAGTCATATTGCCTTTTGTTAATGAGTTGAAAATTTAAGTTTCATCGTAATAGAGGCTGTTTTTTCTTTGGAAGTCGTATTTAATGTTCCTCCCCAAGAATATTCCTCTGACGAATTTTGTGCTGTAATTTGGAATATTCCCATATCGGCCTGTTTAAGTTGCCCAAGTTTTGCTTTAGCATTTTCAGCTATTTTTTCGGCCCGTTCACGTGCATCCTTAGTAGCATTAGCAATCATTTTTATTTTCAAATCGGCCAATTTTGTATAATAATAAGCCGGAGCATCTGAGTTTAGCTCTACCCCACGGTCGATTAATTCGGTTACTTCTCGTGATATTTTTTCAATTTTAGGAACGTTTTTTGATTCAATTCTTACCGTTTGAACTAATCTATAACCGTTAAAAATTCTACGGCTTCCACCGCCCGGTTCGGTTACATACTCATAATCCTGATTAATAGCGATGGACGAAAAAACCATTTCAGATTTGCGAATGCCTTTTTCAATAAGATAGGCTTTAACTACATTTTCATCGTTTTTTAAAAGCCTATACGATTCTTTTAAATCCATAGTTAAACGATTGAAGGAGCCGGTCCAAACGATTAAATCAGAACTGAAATTTTCCTCCGCCATTCCAGTTACTAAAATGACATCGTTTGTTTGATTTTTTTTTGATAGCATGGTGCTTACAAACCAGCTGCCTACCATAAAGGAAATTCCTAAAACAATTGAAATGCTAATATTTGATCGGTTCATGGGTTAAATATTTATAGTTTGAGTAAGGGTTGATTCATTTATGGTTCGGGTATAAGAATGATTAAAAAATTTCAATCGGTGTAATGCAATCTCGCATTTGTCTTCTAGTTTTTCGGCAGCACTTTCATTATGCATTATTGATTGAATGTGGATGGCGTTCTGAGCTTTATCGTAACTTAAATTTAGAATATTATTTTGTGCTCCCAAGCTGCTTAAAACGGCTAATTCAACAAAGGGTTGAATCATAAATGGTTCAATGAGATCCGTTTGCAATTCAAATCCGTAAATTTGGTATTGCATTGATAATTCCACAAAACGGTTCTGCTCAAGTTGTAAATAGCGTTCTAAAAATAAACCTTCTTCGGCCAAACTGTTTTTTTTTGAATTTGATAGAGTGCATGCTTGGCGAAGAATTCTGGTATACAATGTAATGGTAGATAATGCTTCTCGTTTGTCGCCACTCAGTATTTCAGACTGTAATTTTCCAAGCACGTTGAACATAAAATGAGAACTAACAAATAAGGTCAAAGAACGCGTAGTATAAGCCTCATCTTGCATACGCAATAATAACAATTTAAATGAATAGAAAACCGAAATAAATGCAAAGAACTATATGGTAATGATTGGCCGAACGATAGCCCTTCATTATCTTACTATCCAACGTTTTTGTGTTGAATGCAATTCATTTTTTATAGTAATAATATAGGTTCCTGCTTTCATCCCGTTTAGCTCAAAATGAGCTGAATTGGTAGCGTGTGATGAAAGCAAAATGCCATCCTGTGTACGAATTTGGATTGTTGTAAGTGTGAATTCTGGGGTATTTAATTCAAGAATTGATGAACCAAAAGAAGGATTAGGATAAAGGAGGGGGTTTAACGGTTCAGAATTATTAGCCTGCTGCAAAAAATAGGTGGAAGAAGTGGGTGTCTGAGAAATTTTTCCTCTCATTTGTGCTTCATCATCTGCAAAAATCAATGTATCGTCGCCTGTTTTCGTATCATCAAAAATTAGCGTATCATCAGCGTGTTTTTCATATACCAAAGTATCATCCTGATCTGTATTTACAAGTAATTTTAAAGGTTGTGTTTGAGTATGGATTCTTGATTTTTTTATTGATTTATTTTTAAAACCATCATCAAATGCCCACGATTGATACGACAAACTAGCTATTATAAACAAAAGTATGAATTTAGATTGGGCACTTTTCATATGAATACAAGAACGAAGTTAGAATTATGATCTTGGTTCAAGCCTTTAGATTTAGGAACGGGACTTTCGAATTGAATAACGGAAAGCTATTCGAATTGCCGTTTCGTGGATACACGAATGAGGGCTGTGGGAAAAATAGATTCTAGGTTAGTTTAGTATTTTGTTTATGTCTTTTGGCATCTCTCCATGTTTTTTTTTCCATATTTTTTATAAATGCTTCCGTTAAATCAACCCCAGTTTGATTAGCCAAACAGATTAATACCCAAAGCACATCAGCCATTTCATCGGCCAAATCGGTGTCAGTTTCATTTGCTTTAAACGATTGGTCGCCGTATTTACGCGCCATTATGCGGGCCAATTCGCCAACTTCTTCCATCAAAATGGCCGTGTTGGTAAGTTCGCTGAAATATTTTACGCCGATGGATTTAATCCATTCATCCACTTTTTGTTGGGCCTGACTAATCGTTAAATTCTGATTTGATATTTTGATATTCATTTATTTAGCATGATTTTTTTTAAAACAATATAATAGTATTGAGCTACTTTGGTTTTATTTTTTCAATGACTTACTTTATTACATGATAATTGACTAAATTCCAATAGGTTTCATCCCCATCCTTATATTTAAATCGAATCAAACCAACATTGGGAGCATGGTAGGAATCAGATAAATAGTCGGTTAAAGCCTTATTGTAAAAACACCGATATACTGAATACTATCATAAACCTTGATATAGGCTACAATGGTATCATTTCCTGCAATAGTGTCTCTCTCCTTAGAAATTATACAATTTTTTGAAGTTGGCAATTTACTGGCCATTGCCTTTTCTAGGCCAAAGCTAATGAAAGCAATTAAAGCGACAATGATTTTAATTTTTTGTATCATAATGTGAAGTTTTAATTATTGTAAGACATGGTAATTTTCGAGTTCCCAAATAGTGCCATCAAGCATTTCCTTTCGTATAATCCCAATGTTTTTAGCATAATAAATTATTAATGGATTAAACCTATCCATTGTGGCTGAAACCTTAAAAATTTTGATTTTCTTAAAATTATTATATTCCTCAAGCGTATCCTTGAGTTGAATGGTTTCTGAATCAAATATCACTACTTTATTCGTATCTTTATTATCACAATAATACATACCAACTGTTTGACCTATTTCAATCTTAACATTTGTCAGAATATTGTTTTCAATGATAAATATAAATGTATCAGAATAAAATGAGGTGCCAAGTTTGAATTCAGCCCCTTCAAATATTTTAGAAGTTCTTTTTGAACCTCTCATTTGATCCATAAACTCAAAAATATAATTACTATCTTTTTGGCCAAATTGATTTTTATATACCCACCATGATGATTCTTTAAATCTGCAATAATCCTTTGTGGATTGACTTAAATAGACTGTTGGCTTAGGTTTGTCATTGCAGTTTGTGAAAACAAACTGCAAGCCTGCTAGTATAATTATCAAAAGTTTTTTCATTTCAGTAATATTTACACAAACTTTAATCATTAATTTGAATAAGCCAAGGGAAGAATTGTCCTGTTTTATTATTAATGAGTTGTCTATATTCAAAACGGTTTAGATGGATAGCCATAATCCTTGCCAATTCGCCAACTTCTTCCATCAAAATGGCCGTGTTGGTAAGTTCGCTGAAATATTTTAC
>CANMPY010000234.1 GCA_947499775.1 Bacteroidota bacterium
CTTCATCAGATCTTGGTCCTGTAATAAATAAGTCCCAGCATTCGAAAATTATTGCTGCAATCGAAAAAGCAAGATCAGAAAATGGGATTGTTCTATGCGGCGGTAAGGTTCCAACAGATCCTGAATTGAGTAATGGCTATTATATTCAGCCAACTATAATAGCAGGATTATCACGTACTGCAGACCTTAGTTGTAATGAAATCTTTGGCCCCGTGGCAACCATTCACCCTGTTGATGATATACACGATGCCCTGGAGTTTGCCAATTCAACAGAGTATGGATTGACCGCAGCAATTCATACAAAAAGCGTAGACAGAGCCATGTGGTTCGCTCAGCGTGTTAAAGCGGGAGTCGCCAATATAAATCTGGGTACTTTTGGAAGTGAACCTCATATGCCATTTGGGGGTTTTGGAGCTTCCGGAAATGGCACACGAGAACCCGGTGTTGAAGCACTTGATGTTTATTCAGAACTGAAAAACATTTCATTTTTAACACGGAATTCACTGATATAATATCAACCGGAAAATGGTTTTCAATTTTTGGGCACCATCTTCCACCTCTCGTTAAATATAATATAGAAATATGAAAGCTGTCATCTTAGCGGGGGGGCTTGGTACCCGCATTTCCGAAGAATCACACCTAAAGCCTAAGCCTATGATTGAGATTGGTTCCCGGCCGATTTTATGGCATATTATGAAACTATACGGGCATTATGGAATCAATGATTTTGTAATATGCTGTGGTTACAAAGGATATATAATCAAAGAATATTTTGCAAACTATTTCCTTCATATGTCTGATGTTACCTTTGATATGAGTAATAATACAATGGAAGTTCATCATAAGAATGCGGAGAAGTGGAAAGTTACTTTAGTAGATACAGGAGATAATACCCAAACCGGTGGCCGGTTAAAAAGGATTAAGGATTACGTTGATGGTACTTTTTGTCTTACCTATGGGGATGGTGTATCAGATCTCAATATTAATGATTTAATAGACTTCCATAAAAGGGAAAAAACGCTGGTTACAGTCACTGCCATTCAGCCTGCCGGTCGTTTTGGTTCTCTTGAAATTGCAGGTGCCAGAGTTAAATCGTTTTTAGAAAAGCCCAGAGGTGATAATCGTTGGATAAGTGGCGGTTTTTTTGTCTGCGAACCAGAAATATTTGATTTTATTGAAGGGGATGAAACTATATGGGAGCGTGAGCCGCTGGAAAAGATTGCAAATAGCAATCAATTATCTGTAAGGAAGCATGATGGGTTTTGGTCTGCAATGGATACTCTACGCGATAAAACTTATTTAGATGAATTATGGGCATCCGGAAAAGCACCTTGGAAAATATGGTAGATAAGGAATTTTGGAAAGGGAAAAAGGTGCTTGTAACAGGGCATACCGGTTTTAAGGGGAGTTGGTTATCCCTATGGCTGAATGAGATGGGTTCTGAAGTTTATGGATATGCCCTTGAATCAGAGACAAACCCTTCTCTTTTTTCCCAGTTAAGACTTGAAAGTCTTATGAATCATTACTTGGGAGATATCAGGGATGCGGATTTACTAAGGGATTATATATTGAAAGTTCAGCCTGATGTGATTATCCATATGGCTGCACAGGCACTTGTTAGACGGTCATATAAGGAGCCGGTATACACCTGGCAAACTAATGTGATCGGTACAATTAATTTATTGGAAGCATCCAGAAGTCTTTCCAATCATTGTGCAATTGTAGTTGTAACGACCGATAAGGTATACGAAAATAAGGAACTGGATTACGCATATCGTGAAGAGGATCAATTGGGAGGTTTTGATCCGTATAGTTCCAGTAAGGCTGCCGCGGAATTAGTTGTAAGTAGTTGGCGAAACTCATTTTTCAAATTAAAGAAAAATGTAAGAATTGCATCGGGACGTGCAGGCAATGTTATAGGTGGAGGAGATTGGTCGGAAGATAGAATTGTGCCGGATATGATCCGATCCCTTAACGAGGGGCAAATAATTAAAGTGCGAAACCCAAGATCTGTTAGGCCCTGGCAGCATGTTTTAGAGCCATTATCAGGATATTTAATTTTGGCAGAAAAATTATATACTCAGGATAGTCTGGAATTTCAGTCGGCATTCAATTTTGGACCATTGGTAAGTAATTCAAGAACTGTTGAGGATTTGGTAAACCAGTCGCTGGTCTTTTGGCCGGGGCAGTGGAAGAATACCTCAGATAAAAATGAACCCCACGAGGCCGGACTTCTGAACGTGAATATAGAGAAGGCAGCATCAATACTGCAATGGAAACCAAAGTGGAGTTTCAAAGAAAGTATTGAGTACACAGTTAACTGGTATAAAGGGTGTCATTTGGGCCAAAATGTAGAATTGATTACCCGTGAACAAATAAGAATATACTCCGGGAAATGATATTCAGGCCACTTAAATTAGAAGGTGCTTATCTGATAGACCTTGATAAAAAGGAGGATGACAGAGGCTTTTTTGCCCGTTATTACTGTGAGAATGAATTTAAATCCAAAGGACTTGAAACGAATTGGGTTCAGATGAATACTACATTGACTCTGAAAAAGGGAACCATCAGGGGACTGCACTTTCAGAGGGATCCAATGGCTGAGGTTAAAATTGTTCGATGTTTAAGAGGAAGCATATGGGATGTCATTGTTGATCTGAGAAAAAACTCGCCAACTTTTGGGCAATGGTTGAATCTTGAATTAAATGAATCCAACCGCAGTATGGTATATATACCAAAGGGTTTTGCTCATGGTTTTCAAACTTTGCAGGATAATTGTGAATTATTGTACATGCACTCCGAATTTTATAGCTCTTTACATGAATGTGGGATTCGGTTTAACGATCCGAATTTGAATATTAATTGGCCGCTAAGTTTAGAGTTTTGTAGTAACAGAGATAAAAATCACCCAGGATTAAACGAAATAGATCTTTTATAATTATGAATTGCCGACATTGTAAAACCCCATTAACGCATATATTCTTCGATTTAGGTTTCCAGCCACCGTCAAATTCTTATCTCTCAAAAAATGATTTAAACAGACATGAGGTAAATTATCCGCTCAGGTTAAATGTCTGTACTAATTGCTGGTTGGTTCAAACAGAAGATTATGCCAAGGAAACTGAGTTTTTTAGTTCAGATTATGCATATTTTTCATCTGTGTCAACATCCTGGCTTGAACATGCAAAAAAGTACTGTGAAAAGATAGAAGATCAACTTAGTTTAGATGGAGAAAGTTTTGTGATTGAGGTTGCCTCAAATGATGGTTATTTATTGAAAAATTTTATCCAAAAAGGTATTCCGTGTATGGGAATAGAGCCCACAGATAGTACAGCTGCAGCAGCAGAAAGATTAAATATTCCCGTCTTGCGTAAATTCTTTAGTGCATCATTGGCGAATTCTTTAAGTGCTGAAGGAAAAACGGCAGATTTAATAGTTGGAAATAATGTTTATGCACATGTTCCGGATATAAATGATTTTACACTGGGCCTATTTAATGCATTGAAACCAGAAGGCGTAATTACACTGGAATTTCCACATTTGATGAGGCTGGTAGAATTTAATCAATTTGATACGGTATATCACGAGCATTTTTCTTATTTATCACTCCATACAGTAAGGTCTATTTTTGAAAGCTGCGATTTACGCATTTTTGATGTTGAAGAATTAAATACTCATGGAGGTAGTTTACGGATATATGGCTGCAAGACTACAGCTTCATATAAGCAAAATCAGCGGGTAGAT
>CANMPY010000235.1 GCA_947499775.1 Bacteroidota bacterium
TTTGTAGCCATAGCCATTGGCGGGCAGCACTCAACAAAAAAAATGCCCTTTACTCAATTATCTAAATTGATTGAACAAATTCAACACAAAATTGTTCTATTAGGCGGAAAAGAGGATGCGGAATTGGGTAAGAAATTAGAAGAGTTAAATCCAAATAAAGTTACTAATTTTTCGGGTCAACTAACGCTTCACGAAAGTGCAGGTGTTGTAGCCTTAAGCAAGGCAGTAATTACACACGATACTGGAATGATGCATATTGCCGCAGCACTCAAAAAACCAATAATTACCTTATGGGGCAATACCATTCCAGAGTTTGGGATGGGGCCCTATTATGGAAAACATAAAATATTTTATTTTAACAGTGAGGTGCCAAAGCTCAAGTGTAGGCCCTGCCATAAATTAGGACACAACCAATGCCCAAAAGGGCATTTTAAGTGTATGAATTTGCAAAATATTCCAACCATTTGCTTGGAGTTGGAAAAGGCCATTGGATAGGTATTTATTTTTTTACGCGCTTTGATTTTTTTATCAGAAGCGAGCCTAATAATGGTGTAAAGAAAATGAGCAAAGTGAAAAGCGAAAACAGTTGATCTACTTTTTCTTTCATGGCATGCGAAATGTTTCCTCCAGTTCCTATGTATTTAATAAAAGCCACATCGGGATTATAATGGGTAAAAATAGAGGACCCAAGTTTTAAGCCTAGAACGCCAATTATGGCATATGCAGAAGTTTCTAAAAAAGGATATTTGCCCATCAAAGTTACAAACCAGGTGGCTACAAAGCGCATTGTAATTATGCCTATAACAACTCCCATAATTATTAAACTCATATTTTTTGTGAAAGCTACCACGGCCAATACATTGTCTATTGAAAAAGCCAGATCCATTAATTGAATCATAAATACTGTGGCTACAAATGGGGTAATTAGTTTAGATAGTACATGAAATGTTTTAGTTTTTTTACTGCCATGTTTTACTTCCACTTGCTTATTCTTTTTGATAAAATAATGAGTAACTAAAAATAAGAGATAGAATCCTCCTATGGGTTCAATCCACCAAATTTTTAACAAATAAGAAGCTAGGAATAAACATATGATCCTAAATCCAATTGCTCCAATCATTCCATAGAATAATGCACTTTTTCTTTGGTGCTTTGGAAGGTCCATAACCATAGATGCAAGTACAGCTGCATTATCAATAGAGAGTAAGCTCTCCATAATAATAATATTTAGTACGAGCAAAAGGGTTGCTTTAGGGTCTGATCCTATTAGGTTTATAACATATTCAATCATTGTAAGTGAAGAGGTGCAAAAATATGGTCATTGGCTATATTTTTGATGGAGAAATAAAAAATAATAACGCAGAATCCAGTTGCCTTTCAAAAAAATGAAAGTTTTTAAATTGGTTTGTAATAAAACCTATGTGAATAAAATTAATTTTATTTTTTTTAAAAAAGATTTGCATAATTTATCCACAATGATTACACTTGTGCCCTCAAAATAAAATTTTGGTTAAAATAAAGAATCATAAATTTTTTTTAGACCCAGCGTTTGTTAGGAAGTTGAGTCCTGTTATTAAATTAGAGCTGGGTAAGCTATCGCAAGAAAAACAACTAAAATTTCAAGAAATTTATCAAGGGAAAAGGCGATGTATAGTCCTTGCTTATATATGTCTGCTGTTTTTTCCTGGAACCCACTATGCGTTTTTGGGTAATTGGCCAATGCAAGTTTTATTTTGGGTTACCATAGGTGGAGGACTAATTTGGTGGATGTTCGATATTTATAGACTTAAATCGTTAGTTAAAAAAGCCAATTTAGGCTTTCAGAAAAAAATATTATTGGAAATAAACGCGGTTAATGTTTTTCATAAACACCAACCAGTTGTAATTTCATCAAGGCTTTCAATTCGAGTGGCTTAATTTTCAAATTGCCTTAGTAACGCACAAGTTTATAAACTGCGTTAAGTTGACCCTGTTTTGATTTTAGTTTAATAAAATAAACCCCTGGTTTAAAATCATCTGGATTTAGCCCTATTTCGGCACTAACATTTTGGGTTATTAATTTTTGCCCTACTGAATTGAAAATTTCAAAATCAGTCCAAAAGTTTGGATTAGAAATAGATATTATAGCCATTCCTATACCTTGGCTAAATTCATAGGTATTCAAAATTTTAATTTGGTCAAGGTTGGCAAACGTTAGCCCAATATTATCGGGTACCGTATCTAAAATTCCTTGATTGGTAAAACATTGCCAAATCTTTCCAACATCCTTGCCGGAAAATAATAGGCTATCAATTTTAAGAATAATTCTTGCCATTTGAGGCATTGAACTATTGGATGATTGTAAAAAATACGAAGAAAATATAAGGCTATCGCTTTTTGTATTTCTGAGTTTATCATGAATACACATTAATGCAGTCGACCATATTTCACGATCTATATCCTCAAAACCTTTTCGATTTTTATAGAGTAAAGGCGCGTTAGTTTTAAAACCAGACCAAAACTCATTATGGCCATCCCAACTAAAAACTTGGTTGGTTTTGTTGGGGCTTAAACTCCGCGAATATGTCATAGTTACATAATCGGCCTGGCCTTCTTCCATGGCTAAACGATCTTTGCCCGCAGTGGTTTTAGGCGCTGCTATAACTGACATAGCGTGACTAAATTCATGAACAACAACTTGACCATCTTCGCCATCGTCCACATTTCCAGTACCATACTCTATTTCGTATGGATATTTTTCGGTTTCTATAAAACTATTGTCATCGCCATTAGCACCATGTGGATCAACTAAAAGGGAATCTAATAGATTTGAGAATCCAATTTTTCTGAGATAATTACTATACGTGCTAAGGTGGTAAAAAACATTCACATCCTCGAACCCAGATTGGTCGCGTGTGAAATTTAAAAAACTATCAGCGGGTTGTATAACCTCAATTTTAGGTGTATTTAAATCCTTTATCTGAATTAAGCTATCGGCGAGTATCAATTTTCCGTTTGTATATTTAAGGCTAAAAGATACTTTAGATCGGGCATTAGTAAGTTCGGTATTGTTTTTATCGCCGTTATCGGCATAAGGGCCACCGTATATTTGATTAGTAGCTACGATAGGATTAGGCAAATATACCATTGCCGAAATTACACTATCGGGTGCATGAAAATAAAGACGTGGGTTATGCGTTAAAATCAGCCTGTTGTTTAAATCATAATAATGCGATGTGTAATTTTTAGATATACTATCCCATTCCAATATCTTAAACCCAAGTGTAAGTCCGTTGGTATTCTTAATCCAAAACTTGCCTTTTTCAGTTGCACTATTCTGATTGGTAAAATCGTTGAAGGTGACTAGATTATTAGCGACCAAAATTAATTGACCCTTTTTATTAAAACTAGCTTGAATTGAGGATTGATAGATGGGTTTATTTTTAAACCTGTGCTCAAAAGTATAATGGGTGCCTATTGGAGAGTTCTTAGTGTAAACGTACTGTAGCGTTTGGTCGCCAATGGTTTGATCTAAATATTTGGATTCGAGGTGTACCGTTAGGTCTTGTATGGATTCGAATTTTTTATCGCCATTAATGCTCAAATACTGAGGTTCGTTTGGTGCAAATTCGGCCTTATTTATAGGGTTGAAGTTAGGTTGCGCCAAACAGAAGAAGGAACATAACAATAAGATAGATGATGAAAAATATTTCATTGATCAGTTTTTATAAACGTAATTTCAAAGTTAGTCAACTTTTTACAAT
>CANMPY010000236.1 GCA_947499775.1 Bacteroidota bacterium
GACATAGAAATAAAAATCGGTTTTGATACCGTTCGCCAGTTATTAGCTGAACATTGCCTAAGCCCAATGGGAGAGGCTATGGCAGCTAAAATGGCATTTTCTTATAATGCCAAAAGCATACAATTATGGATAAATCAAACTGCTGAATTTAAACAGATCATTACCGACGACGAAAGCTTTCCTTCCGACAATTACCTCGATATTTCGAGTACCCTTCATAAATTAACCATTGAAGGAATGCAGCTTACCGAAACCGAGTTGCACTCTATCCGCCAGATTTGCAGATTGATAGAACAAATAACGCTTTATTTTAAAAAAAAGGAAGAAAAATACCCTACTCTTTTTGAGCTTTATACAGGGGTTGAACTAAAAAAAGATATTCTTAAACTCATTGATTCGGTTATTGATGAGAATGGGAAAATAAAACCATCGGCCTCTCCCCACTTATTAAAAATTTCGGGAGACATAAGCAAAACGGAGCGTGATATTCACAAGCGCTTAGTTTCGATTTTTAAAAAAGCAAAGGACGAAGGCTGGGCTGGAGAAACGGATATTTCTGTAAGGGAAGGGCGATTGGTAATTCCCATCATTGCCGAACACAAGCGAAAAGTAAAAGGGTTGGTACATGATGAATCGAACAGTGGAAATATTTTATACATTGAACCGGCCGAAATTGTTGAAGCCAACAATAATTTAAGGCATTTATATTTTGAAAAACAGCGTGAAACAGAACGCATACTCAGAGAAATAACGTTAAAAATAAGACCGTGGTTGCCCAATTTAGAAGAATACCTTAAAAAAATAACCATTACCGATTTTATAAGAGCCAAAGCCCAACTGGCTTTACAACTTAACGCCGTAAAACCAGTTATTAATACCAATAATGAACTTCACCTGATTCAAACTTTTCATCCGCTTTTATATTTAAAACTCAAAAAACTGAGACAAACTCCTGTCCCCCTTGATTTATCGCTAAATCAGGAAAACCGCATTATGGTTATTTCAGGGCCAAATGCTGGAGGAAAATCTGTAGCTTTAAAAACCATAGCTTTAAATCAATATATGTTGCAATGCGGCTTGCTGGTTTGCTGCTATCCTCACTCTAAATTCACACTCTTTAAAGACATGATGGTGGATATAGGCGACGGACAAAGCATTGACAACAATCTAAGTTCATACAGCGCCCATCTGACGGCGATGAAATACTATGTAAATTTTGCCAATAAAGGCACCATGTTTTTTATTGATGAACTTGGAAGCGGTACCGACCCACAATTTGGCGGAGCAATTGGCGAAGCCGTTTTGGAACGCTTAAACTCAAACAAAGCTTTTGGAGTAGTTACGTCGCATTTTAGCAATATTAAAAATTATGCCGGCCAAACAGAAGGATTTATTAATGGGAGCATGCTGTATGATTTGGAAAAATACGAACCCTTATATACCCTAATAAGCGGCAAGCCAGGAAGTTCGTTTGCAATAGAGTTGGCAAAAAAAACAGGACTAAATGCCGATATTATCGAACGGGCTAAATCAAAGGCCGGAAAAAGCCAACACCGCATGGAAGAAATCCTTTCCGAATATGAAAAAGATATACAAAATGTGCGGTCAACCGAAAAACGATTGCTAGAAAAAGAAGGCCGATTAAATAAATTGATGGCCGATTACGAGGAACTAAAAACTAAATTAACGAGCCAGAAAGGAGAAATCCTTAACCAAGCCAAGCTGGAGGCGAAAGATTTAATTAGCAATACTAACAAACTGATTGAAAAAACCATAAAAGATATTAAAACCTCTAATGCCGACCAATTAATAACTAAAGCCAACAGACATAAATTGGCAGAAGCTGAAAAAGAACTCACACCCCAACCTCAACCTAAACCTAAACCTCAACCTCAATCTCAACCTCAACCTCAACCTCACTTTAATATTGAAATTGGAACTTTGGTAAAAATAAAAGGCTACGAAGCCCTAGGAAAGGTTTTGCAGGTAGGCAAAGAAAGGGTCTTAGTAGAGATGGGACTTATTAAATCGAGGCTCGATTTTGACCAGATAGAAATCATTTCTCAATCTAAAATTCCAAAACCAATAACCAAAATTAGCGGCTATAATTACAACCAAATTAGCCAAGATTTCAGTCCTCGACTTGATGTGCGAGGCTTAAAAACAGAGGAGGCGCTACAAAAAACAATAACTGCTGTGGACCAAGCTTTGGTGCTTAGCATTGATAAGCTTTGGATACTTCACGGAAAAGGCAATGGTATACTGCGCAAGATGATTCGCGAAAACCTTAAAAAAATAAGTAATATTAAAAACATAGAAAGCGAACATGCTGATTTTGGTGGAGATGGGATTACGATTGTGGAACTGGGGTAGTTCAGGGTTAACTTTTCCAAAGTTTTGGAACTTTGGAAAAGTTAAAAACCGAAAGTTTACAATTGTCTAAATGTCATCCAATAGTTTTTTTAAAAAACAAATTCGGCAATAAGTAATTTACTTATTTTACATTCGCTTAGTTAATTTTAAGAATCAAAACAATATGAAAACCCTTCATTTAATTTTATTATTAACTATCAATATCTCTGTCTTTTCTCAAGGGGAAGCCAATATTTGGTATTTTGGATCTGGAGCCGGAGTAGATTTTAGTTCGGGAAAGCCTGTTGCTCTAAAGAATGGCAGAATATTTACAGTTGAAGGTTGTGCCTCAATAAGTACGAATAAAGGTAGATTGCTTTTTTACTCAGATGGATATAGAGTTTTCGACAGTACGCATAAACTAATGCCAAATGGCTCTGGACTAAAAGGAAGTAATACTTCAACTCAATCAGCAATTATTGTTCAAAAACCTGGCAGTTCCAATATATATTACCTTTTTACTGTAGAACCAAATTATGGAGAAAATGGGTACAGTTATTCAGAGATAGATATGGAACTAAATGGAGGAAAAGGTGATATTATTCCAGACAAGAAAAACATAAGGCTTTTTGTGCCTTCAACTGAAAAGCTTTGTGCTACAATGCATAAAAATGGTAAAGATATTTGGGTTGTTACATTAAAAGCGGCATCAGATACAATATATTCTTACCTGATTACTTCCAACGGAATTAATTTAAATCCAGTAAAAAGTAAAACAGGGCTCAAAATAGTCGGAATACCGTATTTAGATAATATAGGGCAACTTAAAATTGCACACAATGGAAAAAAAATTGCTTTTGTTAATTATGGGTGTGACACCAGTGTTATTGGTGATTTCAATGCATCTACAGGAAAAATAAGTAATGTTTGGTTATTCGCAATCAAGTATGCTTATGGTCTCGAATTTTCTTCGAAAGGAAATTTTTTATATATATCTCAAGGTGATTATAATTTTAATCCTTACCATTCTATAAATAAATTATGGCAGTATAATCTTAAAGCCACAACAAATAAGTCATTTATTACTTCTAAAAAATTAATTGAGGGTTATTATAATGATAGTGGAGCAACTGAAATTGGAAGTCTTCAACTTGGTGTTGACGGGAAAATTTATATTTCTCTGGCTTATAGTCCTTACCTTGGCGTCATTCATGCACCGGATTCTTTAGGTAGCATATGTCGACTTCAAAAAAGGTATGTCAATCTTGGAAAAGGCTTTTGTTATTATGGATTGCCAAACTTTACCAAACTTTATTTGCCAAAAATAAAGTTTGAAATTAATGGAAACTGTATTAATAATAACTTCCATTTTGCAATCTCAGAT
>CANMPY010000237.1 GCA_947499775.1 Bacteroidota bacterium
GCAGCTTTAAATACAGGAATTGGATTTAGATTTAATTTAGATTTTTTCATACTGCGTCTCGATTTTGGAGTACCCCTGCACGACCCCTCAAAACCGCAAGAAGATCGTTGGGTTATTAAGGACTTTAATTCACTAAAATGGCTAGTTAAGAATACTCAACCCTTAATTGCTGTTGGATTCCCATTTTAACTAAGTTTATTTCCTATTTTTGCAAGATTTTAAAAAATGATGAAAATCGTTTAAGATTTCATTGCTTAAAGATTAATATTTTAAAAGCACTAATTAAAAAATAAACATACATTTTATAAATGCAATTAATAAAAAACCGATACAGCTTAGGAGGCGTTGATTTATTAGAAACAGCGCAAACCTTTGGTACACCACTTTATGTGTATGATGCCGAAACCATTAATCAACAATACACTAAATTAGTTTCAGCATTTCCAGAAATTAAGTTGAAATTAAAATATGCTTGTAAAGCGCTTAATAATATTAACATAATAAAATATCTTAAAAGCTTAGGTTCAGGTCTTGATACGGTTTCGATTGAGGAGGTAGAGCTAGGCCTTAAAGCGGGCTATATTCCATCCGATATTTTATATACGCCTAATTGTGTGGCCTTTTCCGAAATCAGAAAAGCCGTTGAATATGGAGTTACCATTAATATTGATAACCTATCCATATTAGAACAATTTGGTCACGAATATGGAAATTCAGTGCCATGTTGTATTAGGCTTAATCCTCACATTATGGCTGGCGGAAATAGCCATATTTCAGTTGGGCATATTGACTCTAAATTTGGAATTTCTATATACCAAGTCCCACTTATTAAACGCGTTGTTAATAATCATAAAATTAAGGTAACCGGTTTGCATATGCATACTGGAAGTGATATTTTGGATGCCGATGTTTTTTTAAGAGGAGCAGATCTATTGTTCGAAGCGGCTCAGAATTTTACTGATTTAGAGTATATGGATTTTGGTTCAGGATTTAAAGTAAGTTATAAAGAAGGCGATATTACAACCGATATTAATAAAATAGGACGCAAGATTACCGCAAGTTTTAAAAAATTGACTAAACTATATGGTCGAGAATTAGAATTATGGTTCGAGCCTGGAAAATTTTTAGTGAGTGAATGCGGTGTGTTATTAGTAAATACTAATGTGGTAAAACAAACCCTTTCTACAGTTTTTGTAGGCGTAAATAGTGGCCAAAATCATTTGCTGCGCCCTAAAATGTATGACGCATATCACCATATAGTTAATATTAGTAATACCAAAGGCAGCCGACGTATTTATTCAGTAGTAGGTAATATTTGTGAAACGGATACATTGGGTTATGATCGAAAATTAAGTGAAGTTAAAGAAGGCGATATTTTAGCCATTCTCAATGCAGGAGCTTATGGTTTTACAATGAGTTCAAATTATAATAGCCGAACACGCCCTGCTGAGGTATTCATTATAAATGGTGAAGCTAAACTTATTAGAGAAAGAGAAACCCTTGAAGATCAGCTGCGTCATCAATTAGATATAGGCCTTTAACGGGCTCATAAAAATTAGAAATGGCACGTGTCTGATTTATCAAAACTTAATTGTAATTTTATAACCTAAAAAAAAGACTTAGATATTTAATAAAAAATGGCAAAAACGCAAGAAACATTTAACAAAAAAGAAAAAGAAAAAAAGCGATTAAAAAAGCGTCAAGACAAGCAATTAAAAAAAGAGGAACGCCGCGCTAATTCAGGTGATGCTACCTTTGAAACTATGCTAGCTTACGTAGATGAGAATGGAATGCTATCGGATACGCCTCCCGATCCTGCAAAAAAGAAGATATTTACGGCAAGCAGTATTGAAATTGGAATTCCAAAACAGGAAGATTTAGGACCAGTAGTGTATAATGGAAAAGTAGACTTTTATAACAATGACAAAGGGTTCGGTTTTATTATAGAAAACGATACTAAAGATAAATATTTCTTTCACGTAAATGGAATTTTACAACCTTTGGTTGAAAACGATTTAGTTACTTTTGAACTTGAACAAGGTCAAAAAGGGATGAATTGTGTTAGAGTAAAGAAAATATAATAAAGTAAGATATAGAATAAAAAAAAGGATTCAACGCAAGTTGAATCCTTTTTTTTGTGCCTTTAATTCAATTTATCTTAAAATAAATGACGCTCTACCCATAAGTTTATCATTGTGAATGAGCTCGATGGAATAAGTGCCTTTTTTGTAAGTAGCTTTTTGGGTGTAAAAAATGGTTGCCTTTACTGCTTCGTTTTGAAAATCAATGGTTTCAACCATTGTAGATAATTTATCTGTATCCGTTAAAGTTTCATTGCTATTCGTCAACACCTCATTGTTAATACCAATTAAGCGTACTGTTATTTCTTTGTTTCCAGCCTCAACTAAATCGTTTGCCAAAATTGTAAACGTGATTTTTATTTTATTGGTTTTAAAAGCCTTAAACGTTTCTTCTTCGGTTGAACCTTTTTTGCGCAAACCAATTACTCTAAGGTCGGATGCACTAAGTGAGCTGTTTTTAATTTTTTCTTGCAACGCATTTTTTTGACCTTCTAATTCAGTTGCTTTACCGCGTGCTTCTTCGGCACTGGTTTCGGTTTCCAATACTTTAGCTATTAGTTCCTGATTGCTTGCGGTTAGTGAATCTGCTTTGGTTATTAGCAATTGATATAGGGCATTAAGTTTTTCAATTTCGGCCTTCGCTTCACGTAATGCTTTTGGATTTCCTAATCCACCCGATCTTATTTTACGAGCGAGTTCTAAAGTTTTAGCATCAATTTTACTTTCCAAATCCATATTATTGGCCAATAAACCAGCATTGTTTTGCATGGCTTCTTCCAATTTTGCTTTTATTTCATCCAACTCTTTGTTGAGAATCTTTTTTTCTTGGCTATGTTTGGCTACAGCATCCTTATAAATAGATTCATATGATTGTCCATCAGCAGCATGCGTTGATTCATAATATTTTGAATATAAATAACCTGATGCACATAATGAAAGCACTAAAAGAATAGGAAAAACAATCCACCACAAAGGCCATTTTTTGTCGTTCTCATCTTGATTATAAGGAATTTGTTCTTCAGACATAATTTTATATTTTATTTATTTCGACTGCAATGTTACTATATTTATCTGTCGATTAAACATATAGCGGTTATGATTTTTTTATAATAAATTTATTTTTTGCAATTTCAATAATAATTGGGAGTATTGAAATGAAAATAATGCCGACAATTACAAGTTCAAAATTGTCTTTAACAACCTCCATTCCACCAAACCAATACCCAGCTAACGTGGCTATACTAACCCATAAAATTCCTCCAAGAATATCATAACTTAAAAATCTTCGATATTTCATTTCGCCAACACCTGCCACAAATGGCGCAAAGGTTCTAACAATAGGGACAAAGCGTGCAAGTATTATGGTTTTAACGCCATATTTATCATAAAACTTTTCAGTTTTTTCGATGTATTTTGGATTAACGATTGGTTTGCCTCTGAATTTCCATAAAATGGCTTTGTCCCCAACAAATTTTCCAATCCAATAATTAGTATTATCCCCTAAAATAGCCGCTATTATTAATAATGCAATTAAGTATACAATATTAAAATGCCCTAAAGCAGCAAAACTTCCGGCTATAAATAATAAGGAATCGCCAGGTAAAAATGGCATTATAACTATTCCGGTTTCAATAAAAATGATTAAAAAAAGG
>CANMPY010000238.1 GCA_947499775.1 Bacteroidota bacterium
CAAACGACTCAAGAAAGATTGAGAAATTTCGGAATTATTAAAACTTAATTGAATTGGAGAATAATAGAGGTTTATTTGATGCTTCTTTTTTGTTTCTAGAACCGTTTGCCAAGTATAATTAATGGGATAAGAACGGCGTGAATAATTTGAATTTTTCTCACTTATTATATTAAAATTCAACGAGGTCCTATTTTGCTGCAAATTTGAATTTAAATCTAATTTTCGAAGCCAAACTAATTTAGGATACAACAATTCGAAGGTTAAATTACTTTCATAATTACCTAAATTAAAGGTTCGGCCTAATATATCAACTGGGACTCCTTTATTGTTACCAAATTGCCATTCGGCTGCCAACTTCCACTTAATGTTAAAATCTTCAGCATTTCTAAATACATTTTTATTATTTAACATAATAGAATTAGAAATACCATAGTTGCGTGGATTATTATCTTGAGAGTTCAAATCCGTCTGCTTATCGGTCGTTATCACTTGTGGCTCCCAATTATAATCATGTTTTGCCAATGGAATAAGCTGAATATGAACCAGTACCTTATTTATTGTATCCGATTTGTCTGGGGTTATTGCAATGTTAACGGATTTAAAAAGTCCTAATCCTATTAGTTTTTTATAAGTAGCTTCTAATTGTTTTTGAGAAAATAAATCATTTGGTTTTAATCGAATTGAACGATTAATAATATTTGGTTTTATATTATAGCCGTTAAACAAATAATGAATATCGGAGTAAACTATAACATCTCTTCTTCCAAATTGCTGATTGTAAATCATTTCAACTAAAACTTTCTGAATAGTTTGTTGACGTGCGTTTCGTAAAGCACCAGGATTGCTAATGTTATAATAAATTTTTGCCCCTTTTTTGTAGCCACCTGTATCAACAACTATATCTACAAAAGCTTTATTAAAATAGTAAAATCCATTATTTTTAAAATCGGCAGTTAAGCGATCGCGCTCCTCCGATAATTTATCGGTATCTATTTTATCACCTATTTTTAAAATGCTATTTTTTGCAACCTTATTTGCTACCTCGTCCATTAAGCGGTCAGAACCATTGAATACTACCTCTTTAATTAGATATGGCAAACCCGGATTTATCGTATAGGTTATATAGGAACGTTTTAAGTATGTTTTTACTTTTGATGAAACTTTTGCCTGATAATAGCCTTTCTGAATTAGGTATTGTCTTAGATTTTTTTCCGATTTAATAACCAATAACGTATCGAGATATATTGGTTTTTCACCCATAATTTCGGTGAGTGTTTTCTTTGCTTTTCTTCCAATCTTAGAAGAAACCGTATCGTTTGGGAATAGCTTAATCCCTACATAATATGACCACAGATTAAATTTAACGATTCCCATCATTTTCCGATTGGGTACCAACAAAATTTGTTCTTTTAATTCTTCAATTTTTTCGTTGCCCTCTATTTTTACAAAATTCACATCGACCAAAGAGCTTCCTTTAGGAACAAATTTTAAAACATTGCACCCTGAAGAAAGCAAGATAACAATACCCATTATAATGAGTATTTTTGCCTTTATAATGCTTTCTAATTTAAGAAAAAAAGAAATAATAAGTCTCAAACAAAAAAAATACAGGCAAAGATACAGTCAATTTTTAGTTGAGGGAGAAAAATCGGTCTTAGAGTTATGCCAAAGTTCATTTTTAATTGAGGAAATATTAGTAACAGAACCTGTTTTTGAAAAACTTAAAGATCTATTGCCTACCTCAAAAGTATTGATATTAAACGAAAAAGAGCATAAACAATACAGTGCGCTTGATACATCGCCGGGTATAATTGCAGTGTCTAATTTCGAGGAAAATACTTTAGAAAGTTTCACCTTTTACAATCAAATAAGCCTGATGTTAGACTCTATTTCCGATCCTGGAAATTTAGGAACCATTATTCGAATTGCAGATTGGTATGGTATTAAATCCATTGTTTGTTCGCCTGATTGTGTCGATGTTTATAATCCGAAAACTATCGCAGCCTCTATGGGTTCTTTTACCAGAGTAAGGCTAATTTATACGCCACTTGATGAAATTTTAAAATCAATTCCCATTCCCTCCTTTGCTTGCGTAATGAATGGTGAATTAATCGAAACCATTAAAAAACCCAGTGAGGGTTTTATAGTTATAGGAAATGAGGCCAATGGAATACATGAAAACAATTTGAAACTTTGTACCCATAATATCACCATTCCTAAGAAAGGCCAAGCTGAAAGTTTAAATGCAGCTATAGCGACTGCAATTGTATGCCACAGCTTCATTATGGGCTAATTTTTTTTATACTGCTAAAAAAATTATTTTAGCGGCCGATGAAGTCCGAACAAAAAATTCTCAATGTTGCCGTAATTGTAGCTGCTTTAGGCTACTTTGTTGACGTGTATGACCTAATACTTTTTAGCATTGTTAGGGTGCCAAGTTTAAAAGCCCTGGGCCTAAGTGGCGAAGAGCTAACCAACACAGGCCTAAATTTATTAAACATTCAAATGATTGGAATGCTTATTGGGGGTATTATTTGGGGCGTTTTAGGCGATAAACGGGGTCGTTTATCGGTCTTGTTTTTAACTATACTTCTTTATTCTATTGCCAACATATTAAATGGAATGGTTCACACCTTAACCGAATATTATTTCTGTCGGTTTTTTGCAGGTTTGGGCTTAGCTGGCGAACTTGGTATTGGAATAACCTTAGTATCGGAAGTAATGAGTCAGGAAAAACGTGGTTATGGAACTACAATAGTTTCTGGTATTGGTATTGCAGGTGCTGTGGCTGGTTTTTTTGTAGCCGATATTTTTGATTGGCGCGTTGCCTATTATTTTGGTGGTGGAATGGGACTGATGTTATTAGTGCTGCGCTTAATCATGTATGAATCTGGCATGTACACTAAATTAAAAGAAAGCAAGGTTAAAAAAGGTAGCTTTCTAAGTTTATTTACAGAACGAAAACGCTTTATTAAATATGTAAAATGCATTTTGATTGGCGTACCTGTATGGTATATTATTGGCATATTAATCACCCTAGCGCCTGAATTTGCCTCTCCTAATGGATTAAATATTTCAGGAACAATTGTTGGAGGCAAAGCTGTAATGTACCACTATATTGGAGCTTCGATTGGCGCATTTCTTACAGGAATATTAAGTCAATATATAAAATCACGTAAAAAAGCACTACTCATTTCATTAGGATTATTAACTTTAACCTTAACGTGGTTTTTCTTAGCTTCAGGTGTAACTGCGCCTTGGTTCTACTTTATACTTTTGGTTATAGGCATCCCGAATGGCTATTGGTCTGTGTTTGTTACAACGGCTTCTGAGCAGTTTGGGACAAACTTACGAGCCACTACTACCACCACTATTCCAAATTTTGTAAGGGGGGCTACAGTTGTAGTTACCACAGGTTTCAATTTTTTCAAATCAGGGTCATTGGGTATTTTAGGAGCAGGCATCGCTGTGGGTATTGTCGTGTTGGCCGCTGCTTTTTATTCGGCAAGTACCATTGACGAAACCTTTGAAAAGGATCTGGATTATTATGAAGTGGGGTAAAATGCGGCTTAGGACAAATCAATAAATCAAGATTTTTAGTTTCCAATTGCAAAACACTGCCTAATAATTAGCGGTGAT
>CANMPY010000239.1 GCA_947499775.1 Bacteroidota bacterium
CAAAGGACTGGAAAAAACAAAAACCAGTTTTTTATCTAAACTGTCTTCCACGTTTTTTGGCCGAACAAAAATTGATGAAGATTTTTTAGATGATTTGGAGGAAACATTAGTGTCAGCTGATGTAGGCATCGAAACCACTTTAAAAATTATCAAACAATTCGAACAGCGTGTAGCCAAAGAAAAATATACTGGCATTGATGATTTAAACCGAATTTTAAAAGAAGAAATAAGTTTATTATTACAATCGCATAATGATAAATTAAACATAGGAGCGAGTAAAAAACCATATGTTATAATGGTGGTGGGGGTAAATGGAGTGGGCAAAACTACAACGATTGGAAAACTAGCCAATAAATTTAAAAATGAGGGCTTAACAGTTGTTTTAGGTGCTGGCGATACCTTTAGAGCAGCTGCAGTTGATCAGCTAAAAATATGGAGTGAAAGATCGGGAGTTGAATTTATTTCAAAAGGCATGAATACCGACCCTGCTGCCGTAGCTTTTGAAGCAGTAAGCTATGGACATAAAACCCAAGCCGATGTTGTAATTATCGATACTGCAGGCCGATTACACAATAAAATTAACTTAATGAACGAATTATCCAAGATTAAAAGGGTGATGCAAAAAGTTAGAGAAGACTTGCCTCATGAAATTTTATTAGTTTTGGATGGCACTACAGGGCAAAATGCATTTGAGCAAGCCAAACAATTTACAACCGCTACCGAAGTAAATGCATTAGCCATTACTAAATTAGATGGAACGGCAAAAGGAGGGGTAGTAATCGGAATTTCAGATCAATTTAATATACCAGTAAAATATATAGGCGTAGGCGAAAAAATGGAGGATTTAATGGTATTTGACCCCGAATCGTATGTGGAATCTATTTTCGGATAACGCTGCAATTTAATTCAATTGTAAAAGCCAAAAAACATTTATCATGAAAACTAAAACCCGGCTCAAGAATAAGATAAATATTATAACCCTAGGGTGTTCTAAAAATATTGTGGATTCGGAAGTATTACTAAGCCAATTAAAAGGCAATAATATGGATGCTCACCACGAATCGGCAAATGACGATGCCAATATCATCGTTATAAATACATGTGGATTTATCGAAACCGCAAAGCAAGAAAGCATCGATACCATTTTGCAATATGCCGATGAAAAAGAAAAAGGGAATATCGACAAACTCTATGTTACCGGATGTTTGTCGCATCGCTACAAAGACGATTTAGCAGCTGAAATTCCATTGGTTGATTCATGGTTTGGTACACTTGAATTGCCAGGATTACTTAAAACCTTAGGTGCAAATTATAAGCATGAGTTAATTGGTGAAAGGATAATAACAACACCATCGCATTTTGCGTATCTCAAAATTTCGGAAGGATGCAATAGACCGTGTTCCTTTTGCGCCATTCCATTAATGAGAGGCCAACATGTTTCTAAATCTATTGATGATTTGGTAAAGGAAGCAAAAGGACTAGCACGTTCGGGCGTAAAAGAATTATTGCTTATTGCTCAAGATTCAACTTATTATGGCTTAGATTTATATGGCGAACGAAAATTAGCCGATTTACTAAATCATTTAGCCGACGTAGAAGGAATTGAATGGATACGATTGCATTATGCATATCCATCTCAGTTTCCGATAGATGCCTTAGATGTAATGGCCAAAAGATCTAATATCTGTAAATACTTGGATATACCCCTGCAACATATTTCAGATAATATGTTGAAAACGATGCGAAGAGGTATCACAAAACGCCGAACCATAGAGTTGTTAGATACCATAAAACAGAAAGTGCCTGACATAACGCTTCGAACCACTATGCTTTTGGGTCATCCTGGCGAAACACAACAAGATTTTGAAGAGCTTTTGAAATTTGTTGAAACCTATGAATTTGACCGATTGGGTGTTTTTACCTACTCGCACGAAGACAATACACATGCTTTTTCAATGCCCGACGATATACCAGCCTATATAAAGGAAGAACGAGCAGACCGTTTAATGAATTTACAACAAGACATATCCCTAAAGCACAATCTTAAAAAAGTGGGATCAACCCTTAAAGTTTTATTTGATAGAGTAGATGGGCAATATTTTGTTGGTCGAACAGAAGCCGATTCGCCCGAGGTAGATAATGAAGTATTGGTTCTGAAAAAAGATAACTTTGCACGCATTGGTGATTTTGCCCAAGTCAAAATTACGAGTGTCGAAGATTTTGATCTTTATGGAACCATTGTAAATGAAGAGTAATAGAAGTATATCTCTTAGCAAAACAAATTACCTTAGCCAACTGTCAAAAGACTATTTGCTTGGCAACGATATTGGAATTTCTAATCCGAGGGTTACCCAATATTCACAGTTGATTGAAAAAGCGCACTCAAAAGATTTTAACACCTTTCAGCGAAAAGGGCTTGTAGACACGCTCTTACGACAGTATGAATCGGATGGAATCGATTTGAACGAAAAATCAAACGTGTTTCAAAATATTGTAAGTTTAAATGATATAAATACGTACACGATTGCAACTGGCCAGCAAATACATCTATTTTTAGGACCATTGTTTTTTTTACATAAGATTCATTCATTGCTTGGTCATGTAAAAAACGTTAATGCAAGTGCATCACATGTGAAGACTATTCCAATTTTTTGGATGGCTACAGAAGATCATGATTTAGAAGAAATAAATTATGTAAAACTTTATAGCGAAAAGTATAAGTGGGATGCAATAGCTGGCAATGCAGTAGGGAGATTGTATTGCGACGGTTTGCCGCAACTTATTGATAGGCTTGAGCAAAGGGCCGACAAGACGCTTGAAAACAAAACGATGTTCGATCTTTTCAGACAACATTATTCCGAAGGTAAAGCGTTATCATCTGCAACTCGAGGATTATTAAACGCCTTATTTGGCGATGAAGGATTGATTATACTCAATCCAGATGATGCCTATTTTAAACAGCAATTTTTAAAAGTGGCGAAGCAAGAAATAGAGGGAAACGTTTTATTTAATACTTATAATGAGGCCAATAAAATTTTAAAACACCACGGATATAAACCTCGAGTTAATGCTCAAGAAATAAATTATTTTTGGTTATACAATTCTGAACGACTAAAAATTAGCGATCATGATGGATTTAAACTAAATGATACTCCGAAAACACCATGGTCTATTGAGCAGCTAAATTTGAATAGCGGCCAATTAAGTCCAAATGTTATAACGCGTCCTCTATATCAAGAGACCATTTTGCCAAATATAGCTTATATAGGTGGAAGTGCAGAAATTGACTATTGGTTGCCTCTGCAATCTGCTTTCGACAGATTGGGAATTCAATTCCCAGCCTTGTTACTGCGTGACTCGTCCATTTATTTAACAAATAAAAATTTAGACTCCATTGAGAAAGTAGGCTTAGAATGGGAACACTTATTTTTAAGTGAGCCTGATATTTCTGAAATTTATAATACAAAAAATAACGAAGACGCAAATAAACTAAAGGCGGATTTGAATACGATTTCACAAACGCTTCAATCGGTTTCAATTGCAATGAAAGAATTAAATTCAACTGAATCTCTAAAAATAATCAATGACTTGCAAAAAGGGGCTCAGAAGCT
>CANMPY010000240.1 GCA_947499775.1 Bacteroidota bacterium
ATGCAATTGAAAGTGGCAAAGTATCGGTAGTTGAAAATTACCCGAATCCATTCGAAAACACTACAACGCTAAAGATTATAACTTCAGGGGGATTAACCCAAATAAAAGTATACGATGTGTTAGGCAATGAGGTGTCGACTTTGGTAAATAAGGTTTTAAATTCAGGAACACATGAAATACCCTTCGATGCTCATAATTTACCATCAGGAAATTATTATTATTCACTTATAAGTGGATCGAATAGGGCGAATGGGGTAATGGTAAAACGGTAGATTTAACCTTCTAAATTCGAAAACAAGATTATTGGGTAGTTACAAGCAAGGCTATGAAGACCACGCAAACAATGGTTTTAATCAAAGTATAAAATTTGTTAAACAATGAAAGCATTAGCTTTTTTAATAATTTCTTTATTTGTATCAGTATCTGCAATTGCAGATACTGATACTTTACCAAAACCTAAATTTCATTTTCAATTTGGACTAACAAATATGAATTTTATAGATGGATATGGTTTTAATGCTTCCGATAACAATTCTATTTTTTCTATATTTTATCCAAAATTAAATTATTCAATTGATTACAAAATAAATAAAAGAAGTACAATAGGTTTTAGTTATCAGTTTTATACTTTAAATAACTACTATAAACTTAGAGGCCAGAATGAAATTTTAGGTTCACAAAATGGAGATTTATTGCGTAAATCAAAAGGAATTATAAGTTTAATTTATTGTCGTGATTTCAATTTTCCATTAAAAAGAAATTTGAATTTTTATTTCAGCCCTAATGCTTCTGCGTTGTATTCATATGGAAATGACCATGTATTTCTTTATGAATATCCAGACCCTAATAGATTTGATTTTGCCTCGGTTGGTGTTGAAAATAAAGGTTTTGGTTTTGGTGTTGGTACTGAAATTGGATTGATTGCTTACAAACATTTTTCATTAAGTGCATCATTAAATTATAACTATATATTTGAGAGAGGTAAGTATGAAGAGTTTCAACCTGAATATTATAAATACACTCCATCAAGTAATATCTTGACTTTTCAACCAAAAGTTGGATTTTTATTTTGATAAACAATTTAAAAATATGACATTAGAAAGAAGAAGCCCAGCTTGTAACAGCACCTACAAGAAATTGGCGTTTCAGTGGTTAAATGAAGTTTTGTGCTTCGTATCAAGTTCTGTGGTGGCAGACAGTTTTCGTCTCCGAAATCGCCAACTTCTTGTAGCTGTAAACCGTTAACCTAGTTTTTTTGAAAAACGTTTTCAAGTATTTATCAACGAAATAAGGATACTATTTCAGGTTAAAGTACTAAATTTTACTGAAGATTTGTCCTTAAATTGCGTTACATCTGAGCGAGGTAAAACTATTTTATAAAATACTTTTCAAAACGGCCTTGAATTTTATAAAATATATACATACTTTTGCAGCCCTTAAAAGAAATTATAAATAGTAAGACGAATGGACGCACTGTCATACAAAACCATATCAGCCAATAGAGCAACGGTAAACAAACGTTGGTATATTGTAGATGCCGAAGGAAAAACCCTTGGCCGCCTAAGCTCATCAATTGCCAAAGTAATACGTGGTAAAAACAAGCCTGACTTTACCCCCCATGTGGATTGTGGCGATAATATTATTGTGCTAAATGCTGAAAAAATAGCCTTGAGTCGTGATAAAATGACTACAAAAGAATATGTTTCGTATTCAGGATATCCAGGAGGTCAAAAGTTTACAACAGCAAGGAATTTGGTAGCTAAAAAGCCAACCGCATTGGTTGAGAAAGCTGTTAGAGGCATGTTGCCAAAAAACAAATTAGGTCGGGCAATTTTTCACAACCTTCATGTATTTGCTGGAAATGAGCACCCACATCAAGCACAAAAACCAGAAATTTTAGAATTTTAAATATAAAGATGGAAGTTTTAAACACATCAGGACGAAGAAAAACAGCTGTAGCTAGAGTTTATATGACTGCAGGTACTGGCAATATTACAGTTAATGGAAAAGACATTGTATCGTATTTTCCATCGGCGGCTCAACTTTACGACGTAAATCTACCATTCAACATTTGTAATGTTGTTGGTCAATACGATGTAAAAGCAAATATTGATGGTGGTGGATACCATGGTCAGGCTGAAGCCTTGCGTTTGGGTATAGCAAAAGCTTTAGTTTTGGCAGATGCCGAAACCAATAAGCCATTATTAAGAACGAATGGTTTAATGACCCGTGATTCAAGAATGGTTGAACGAAAGAAACCAGGACAGAAAAAAGCAAGAAAGAAATTCCAATTTAGCAAACGTTAATATTTTTATAGAATTCATGTCAAATCTTACAACAAAAGAATTATTGGAAGCCGGTGTTCATTTTGGACACTTAACCCGCAAATGGAATCCGAAAATGGCTCCATATATATTAATGGAAGAGAATGGTATTCATCTTATTGATTTAAATAAAACAATTTCAAAATTAGAAGATGCCAAATCTGCCATAAAAAATATTATTAAATCAGGCAAAAAAGTATTGTTTGTTGCTACAAAGAAACAAGCAAAAGAATTGGTAGCCGAAGAAGCAAAGCGTGTAAATATGCCATTTGTAACCGAAAGATGGTTAGGTGGAATGTTAACTAATTTTGCTACTGTACGAAAATCCATTAAGAAAATGCAAAATTTTGAAAAAATGGCGCAAGATGGTACGTATCAAAATATTTCGAAACGTGAGCGATTAATGATTGATCGCGAAAAGATAAAATTAGAAAAACTTTTAGGCGGAATTACTGATTTAAATCGAATCCCATCGGCTTTATTTATTGTAGATTCAAAAAGAGAACATTTAGCCGTAGCGGAAGCTCAAAAACTTAATATTCCAATTTTTGCTATTGTTGACACAAACAGCGATCCGTCGAAGGTTGATTTTCCTATTCCAGCCAATGATGATGCTGCAAAATCGGTTTACTTAATTACACGTGAATTTTCGAATGCAATTATTGAAGCTATGCAAGAACGCAAGGATAAAGCGGATAAAGAAGAGGCAGAAGTTAAAATAGAAGCTGTAGCAGAAGAAACGAATTAATTAGAATGATAACAGCATCAGCAGTAAATGAATTAAGAAAGGCCTCAGGAGCAGGTATGATGGATTGCAAAAAAGCTTTGCAAGAAACCAACGGCGACATGGAGCAAGCTATTGATTACTTAAGAAAAAAAGGAGCAAAGGTATCGGCCAATCGTGCCGATCGTGATGCAGCAGAAGGAGCAGTTATTGCTATAGCTTCAGCTGATAAGAAAACTGGAGCGGTTATACGCCTAAATTGTGAAACAGATTTTGTAGCTAAAAACGATGAATTTATTACTTTAGCCAATAAAATTGCATTAGTGGCGCTTGAAAATAAGCCAGATTCATTAGAAAGTTTAAGACAATTATCTATTGATGGGGCAACAATTTCTGAACGTCTATTGGATTACGTAGGTAAAATAGGTGAAAAAATTGACGTTACAGTATGTGAAATTGTAGAGGGTACTTTAGTGGTACCTTATATTCACGCTGGCAATAAGATTGGTGTATTAGTTGCACTTTCTATTGCCGGA
>CANMPY010000241.1 GCA_947499775.1 Bacteroidota bacterium
TTCTTGGGCTATGTCGTCCATACTCAGACTTTTTATGCCAAATTTTCTGAAAAGTTTATCACAGCCCTCAATGATTTTTTCAAGCATATCGACCGCAAAAATAATACAATAAACTTAGGAAACAAATTGCAATGCAAAATGTTTCCAATGTGTATATTCGATTCGCTAAATTTTAATCTGGTAAAATTAGGATTGCTTAAAATTATTTGAGTAATAGAATAGTGCCCTTATAATGGTAATCATTATTTGAGATGCTATTTATTTTCACTGAATAAAAATAAACATCAGGTGTGCATATGGTTGATCCTGATTTTCCATCCCAAGTTTCTTTTGGGTTATCGGAGTAAAACAATTTATGCCCCCATCGGTCATAAATTTCGATGGAATAGGAATTATAATTATCCAAACTCACACTAAATACATTGTTTTTTTCTTCATCCTTATTATTAGGCGAAAAGGCATTAGGAATGAATATTAATAAATCCGGTCGAACCACCACTGTTTTGTAACGAATATCAGAACATCCAAAATGATCGGTTCCGGTTAACGACACTGTGTAATTTCCCGTATCACTATAGCTATACTTTGGATTAGCTTCCTTTGATATGGCTTTAGATTGATTAGTGCCAAAATTCCATAACCAATTTTGGTTTAAGCCAGACTGATTAATAAACCAAAAACTCGGTTGCGTAATAGTGGTTTGATCAGATGGCATTACAATAAAATCGACAAAGGGTTTCGCTTTTATTTCAATATTAGTATGTTTTGAATCGCTGCAAAATTCAGTGCTGCATATAAAATAGAGTGTATGAGGGCCTAAATTTAATTTAGAAGAATTCAATCCTTTTTCGGAATGTATTTCATTTAAATGTTCAATCCATGAATATTTAATGGCTTCGTTTCCATCATAAGTTATCTGTGGCGTAATTGTAACATTTTGGTTTTCACAATAAAATGTATCTTTCAAAACGCCAATGTGCGGATTGTCGTGTATTTTTAAAAAAAATTCCTTTTCAATAGAGCATCCCTCATTATTTGAAGCTAAAACTTTAACGGATTGAAATTCAAACGATTTTTCAAATTTACTTTCAAATAACTTCGTTTTGAAAAACACAGCAGAGTTTGGCGTATTAATACTAAATGTAGCTTGATTATATGTAAAATTCAATAGATGCGTTTTTGATACCATGCCCGAAATAGCGATAGACTCAGGAACGCAAAGGTTATTGCTACTAGGCGCTATCTGAAGAATAGGTGAGGGAACTATTGTTAAAAGTCGATTTTCCTTAAATTGACATAAATTATCAGTAATGAAGTATGTAAGTAGATAATTTTCCTGCTTATCCGTTATTGGCGGATTAAATTGATTATTGGTAATAAAATTGCCTACCCATATACCACCATTTGGTTTGCCTTCTAATGCTATTGGAAGCTTAGAGTCGCATATCGAATTTCCTAAATTTAATATTTCCATTTCTGGTTTACAGGCTATGGTTAAGGTTAGTTTTTTTACATCGTAGCAACCATAATTATCATAAATATAAATAAGCTCAAATACGCCACACGTATCTGTTTTGACAAGTCTTGAATCATCAAAGAGGCTAAAATTAGTGAAAGACCAATTGCCATTATCAGGCATTGCGCCAGCTAATTCTGTAATATTAACTGAACCCGACTCTTGGCAAATGGTTAGCTCCGGTGCAAGTTTTATTTTTACAATTTTGGTAATTTCAATTAAAGCTGTATCCTTATTTATACAACCATTTGATGCGGTAAGCGAACCCTCATATGTATGGATTCCAAATCCAATCTCATTTGGATAAAAGGATTGAAAACCATTAACATTTTTTATTTTTCCAGGAAACAAGGGTAAATTCCACGAGAAGGTAAGGCCCGAAAACGTGATGGGTTTTTTAATTAAGTTTTCGAAAGCTATTGGGCTATTTATTTCACAAAACGAAACCTTACTTAATTCGAAATCGGGAACCGACTTAAGTACTATTGGCATGAGTTGTTTTGCTATACAACCTGAATGACTAATTTCATAAAATAAATTTACTGTATCCTCCTGATTCACTATTCCAATATTGGTATTTAGTTTTCCATTCCAATAGCTCGCGTGGTTAGATGACCAACTTCCATCTTTTGGCTCAATACTTACAGTAGTTAATTCAAATATCCCTGATTTATGACAAATGGAAATAGGATTTGGTAGAATTATTTTTGGCATTGCTATAATACTGATCAACTTCGAGATTGTATCGTAACACTGCCATTTTCCTTTTTTAAAGTGAAGCAAGGCTTGTAATGTGGTAGGTGTTTTAAATGGAGTATTTAAATAAGAACCAGTGTCGAGAAATTGGGAATTAGCCATCCAATTAATATTAAAATTAGGTGGGGTTAGGTTGCTTATTGCATACGGGTAACTCACATTTTTACACACTGAATCATTGCCAATTAATGCTGCTGATAGTTTTGGGTTTATATTTTTAATGGTATCGTAAATTGTAGTTACACACCCATTTGCAGAAGTGAGGGATGCAGAAAGTAAATAGTCGCCTTTTTGTAAAAAACTTAGAGTATCAATGGTTTTTGATGTAGTAAAAATACATTTAGTTAAGTCTGTTAATCGAAATACTCTTAATAAATAGGCGGATTGATTTGGAATGGTACTTGATTTAATTTCAATATTACCACAGCCAAGATCGTTATACTTAATTTGAAGCTTCTCTTTGGCTATTACTTTAATCGAAATAACCTGTTGGTTTTGACCAATCAAGTCACAATTATTGTCGGTAGCCGTAATTTGAATTTTGTATATTCCTTTATCGGATGCCGCAATAGGAGGGGTCCATTTAAAAAGCCCATAATAATAAGGAGCAGTATTTTGTGATGTTTGTGTAAATGTGCTTCCAGCAATTGAACTATTTATGCTAAAAAGGTTAGTGTCTATTTGGGATAATATTGAATTGCGATCATCTTTTGTTTCTATTTTAATAATAAGGGGCTCTTCTTCGCAAATCTCGAAGTAATCTTTGTTTATAAACTTTGGAATATTATTTCCATCATTGGTTTTAACATTAATTTGATAATCTCGTTTAACATAACCTATGAGTTCCCAATTGCCTGATATTTTCCTGTATTCTTCAATTTTAAGGGCTACTATTCCAATTTCGGTGCTTTGAACTGGAATGAAAACTATGGAACCATTATGTTGATCAATAAAAAAACCGGTTTCTTTAACTTTATTGGCTATACATGGGGCTGATTCGATACAATACGTAGAAATGGGATAGGTGTAACTAAACCCAGTTCCATAATTTACTTCTTTATCGAGGTCATAAAAAGCAGGGGTGAGGCTGTAAACAAGCGAATCATTATCACTTTCAATCACAAATGCACTTTGATAGCTCGATTTGTTGCTATTAACAAAAAATGTAGGCGCGGTAGTAAAGGTTGGTGAGTTGTTTTTTGAACTTATACAAGTATTAATAAACGCATCTATACAAAAATTTTGAAGAGATTGCCCCGTCGTAATATTAGCATTTCTTTCAGCAATAGTAACATAGAGTTTGTATTTGCA
>CANMPY010000242.1 GCA_947499775.1 Bacteroidota bacterium
TGGTACGTTTGAGCCAATGCAGATGCGCAAAACGAGGGGCGATCAGGGCGGACATAATCAAAAAACGAAGATTCACCACCAAAGCGGTAGCGAAAATCACCCAAATCGGTGCGTGCGCCAAAATCAGGGGCAAACTAGCTAACTGAGCAGAACCTGCGAACACCAACAAAGTCATCCCCAAGGCTTGCGGCAAGCTCAATCCCGTCTTAATCATCGCCACACCGACCACCATCCCCCATGCAGCCATGCCAAACTGCGAAGGCGCACTATCTTTGGCACCTTCGATAAAAAGAGGAGATTTCCAGTTGATTAACATAGCTAGCGTTGTTAGGTGGGACGCGACGCGATAAAGTCGGACTTGGCCGAATTCGCATCATGTGCGCAATTGAGCATTGTAACGACGAATCCATTTTCTTGCCGAAGATCAAGTAAAAAACTTTTATAGAATATCAATCCACTTTAAAAAAATATGACCAATACTATACCAGCGCAGGAATTATTGATGGGATTGATAAATTAAAGAACACTACCGGGATAGGAACTATATCTCTTGACAAATTGTTCTATATAGATTTTTACGCCATTGAAAGGTTTGGAAAAACAAAGCTGGGAACATTACTGCACTATGCCAAACAAGGCCAAAACAAATTTTTGATGCAATTGATGATGGATTTAATAAAAACCAAAATTGAAATTTTGATAAAGGAATGTAAAACAGATTGCATTGCCTTTGTACCGCCTACCATAAAACGGGAAGTCCAAATAATGAAATTTATTGAGGAAAAACTAAACAGCCCCTTACCCAAAATAAAAATTCAAAAAATAACCGGGCTGATTCCCATTCCACAAAAATCGTTATCAAAACTTCAGGAACGGATTAATAATGCCAATCATTCTTTTTCAGTGCAATCGGAAGTATCCTACAAAAAATTATTGTTGATAGATGATGCCGTAGGTTCAGGTACCACCATGAATGAAATTGCCGGCAAAATAAAATTTCTAAACCCAAATATTATGGTTACAGGCTTGGCAATAGTAGGTAGTTTTAAAGGATTTGATGTAATAACTGATGTTTAATAAATAGCCTCTCAACGTGTATTAAATGTGGAAAACAACACAAGCTAAGTATCAATAAAAACGGGCTTTTTGGTGTAAATTTACCCATTATTATAATTTAAAAAAATGAGCACACCTAAAGCAGATGCAAGTAATTACGGAGCCGATAATATTCAGGTATTAGAAGGCTTAGAGGCGGTAAGAAAAAGACCTGCCATGTATATTGGCGATATTGGCCCCAGAGGATTACATCATTTGGTATATGAGGTGGTAGACAATTCAATTGACGAAGCACTTGCAGGGCATTGCACCCATATCGATGTTTCGATAAACGAAGATAATTCCATTACTGTAAAAGACAATGGAAGAGGAATTCCTGTTGATATGCATGCCAAGGAAAAAAAATCGGCATTAGAAGTGGTAATGACCGTATTGCATGCAGGCGGAAAGTTCGACAAAGATTCATACAAAGTTTCTGGAGGATTGCACGGTGTTGGGGTGTCATGCGTTAATGCTTTATCAACAAAATTGATTGCAACAGTGCATCGCGATGGCAAAGTTTACCAACAAGAATATTGTATTGGAAAACCAGTTACAGCCGTTGAAGAGATAGGAACAACATCAGAGCGCGGAACAATCGTATCGTTTTGGCCTGATGATACTATTTTCATGCAAGTTGAATTTAAGTACGATACGATTGCTGCTCGACTTCGAGAATTATCCTTTTTAAACAAGGGTATCCATTTAATTTTAACCGATTTAAGAAATTTAAACGATGATGGGGTAGCTCATAAAGAAGAATTTTACTCAGAAGGTGGATTATCAGAGTTTGTAAAATATTTAGACGGAACACGGGAAACACTAATACCTGTGCCTATTTGCGTTGAGGGAGAAAAAGGAGGAGTACCGGTAGAAGTAGCTTTCCAATACAATACAGGGTATGCCGAAAATTTACACTCCTATGTTAACAATATAAACACAATAGAAGGCGGAACCCACGTGGCTGGCTTTCGACGTGCATTAACACGAACCCTTAAATCCTATGCCGATAAATCAGGCCTACTTAAAAATGTTAAAATAGAAATTGCAGGGGATGACTTTCGCGAAGGATTAACCGGTGTTATTTCGGTAAAGGTGCAAGAGCCACAATTCGAAGGACAAACCAAAACTAAATTGGGTAACAATGATGTTATGGGTGCTGTGGACGTTTGTGTTGGCGAAATGCTTAACAATTTCTTAGAAGAAAACCCAAACCTAGCCAAGATTATTGTAAGTAAAGTAATATTGGCCGCGCAAGCGCGATATGCTGCTAAAAAAGCACGTGAAATGGTTCAGCGAAAGGGTGCAATGAGCGGAGGAGGCTTACCAGGAAAATTATCAGATTGTAGTGAAAAAGATCCTGCATTATGCGAACTTTATTTAGTGGAGGGCGATTCGGCTGGTGGAACAGCCAAGCAAGGTCGTGAGCGTAAATATCAAGCCATTATGCCGCTTCGTGGTAAAATATTAAATGTTGAAAAAGCACTTGAACATAAAATATATGACAATGAAGAAATAAAAAATATGTTTCATGCCATTGGCGTTACAATCGGAACAATGGACGACGCCAAAGAATTAAATTTGGATAAACTTCGCTATCATAAAATAATTATTATGACGGATGCGGATGTGGACGGTAGCCATATTCGAACATTAATTCTAACGTTATTCTTCCGTTATATGCGTAGATTAATAGAGGCAGGTTACTTATACATTGCCACTCCACCACTCTATCAATTAAAAAAAGGAAAAGAAATAGCCTATTGTTGGACGGAGGATGAGCGTGCTGCACATATTTTAAGAATGGGTGGCGACAAACCTGATAGTGTTGGTGTACAACGCTATAAAGGTCTTGGTGAAATGAACGCTGAACAACTTTGGGAAACTACAATGGATCCAGCCAGAAGAACTTTGAAACAAGTAATGCTTGAAAGTGCAGCAGAGGCCGACCATGTTTTCAGTATGCTTATGGGCGACGAAGTGCCACCACGACGTGAGTTTATTGAGGCAAATGCAAAATATGCGCGGATTGATGTATAAAGTATAGACATCGTTCAATAAAATAATTCACCCCTCAGGGGTTCTCAATTCTTCACTTTCTGATAATTTTTAGAAGGAACCTCTACGTTGGATAAAATATGCTCCCTATGTAGAATCAAGTTTACCATTCTCATTAAGTCAAAGTCTATCAATTTCCTACAAAATTCAATGGAATTATTGAGGGAAGTTCTTATCACTTCAAGGATTTATGCATGTATAATGGGCATTTAAATTCAAAGGTAATATCAGCTATTTTTTAAATATTTTACTTTCCAGAACTATTTCAAGAAATTGAATAAAAAAAAAGCCCCGCCGAAGCGAGGCTATAAATAATTATTGAATCTTAAATTAATTTTTTCTTGAATTTAAATTGAATATAATCCAAATTATCGCCAGTA
>CANMPY010000243.1 GCA_947499775.1 Bacteroidota bacterium
AACTATTTTAAAGGTTATTTCCTTTTCTTTGGCCAAAATCAAAAGTTCAGTAGCTAATTCGCCTTTTGTGCCTTGTTTAATAAATATTTTATCAAAGTTTTTGCCTGCTAAAATGCCTTCAATAATAGCCCTAAGGCCAAAAACTATATTATTTTGAATTGGGGTTTCCATAATGTGGCTATGTTAAAAAAACAAACCCACCCCGATTTTCAGAGTGGGTTTACCTGTATTCCTATTTTTAATTATCTACTCAACTGATTGAACAATGCGGTGTATTTTTCACCTAAGCCTTTGTTGCCTTCTTGTTCAGCTCTTTTGCCACACTCACCTATATACCCTATAGATTCCTGTAGTTTTTCGGTTACAAATTTCGCATTACTTCCTGTATATTGTTTGTAAAATCTGGCTTGCTGTTCGCAATCTTTTATCATAACGGCCATAAGTTTTTCGGCTCTCTTTTTATCGCCAGCTATATAATAGGTGTCGATATAATAAAAACGTAAACGAAGATCCATAGGCATAATCGTTTCAGGAATTACTTTTTGACTGAAGTCGAGCATATCCACAGCCTTTTTGTTTTCGCGACGCTCCATGGCGTATGTTCGTGCTAATTGGACAAATAATACTCTTAAATTTTTAGGAACCAAAGTAGCCTTATCGTCCATATTCATTTTAATATTTTTATCCATATTGCCCCAATCAAATCCGGTTGTCAGTTTTTTATAAAGCATGTCCGGATCGGTTAATCCCATTCTTTCTTTGTCGCCCTTAATGGGTATCAATCGATAGGTTAATCCTTCTAATCTAAAATATTCATCAAGATTGAGGTAGGCTGACGAGCCAGTTGTTGTTGTAAAATAAATTGGTCTTTTCCATCCTTCTTTTGCATTTTGGGCTAAGATATCTAAAACAACCAAGGTTCCTTTATATACTGAGCTTGAACCAATATCAAATACTATATTGTCGACCAAGGAATCAGACGCTTTAACAAATCCCTGAGCAATACACGCTTTTTTATCTACAGGGATCAAAAACTTTTTGACTGGCATAAAATTCATCATTCGCCCACCATTAGCTGCTGTCATTTCGGCTTCGTTATCGCTTGTCATAAATTTAACTACATCGATCAAAGGGTATACCCTGTTTTGATCAAATTGACCATTGTCGAAAAAATAGGTTACCTCACGTTGACCTTCAACCAATTTCTCTTCTGGAATAGAAAGCGGAAGCGGTTCCGAATCGTATACTTTACGTCGTAAGGCATTTATATACCAATCGGTTCCTAACAAACTAAGATTTATTATTCTAACATCGGTACGTATTCCTTCTACGTTTTGTGCATACCAAAGTGGGTAGGTGTCGTTATCGCCATTTGTAAATAGAATGGCGTTTTTTTCACAACTATTTAAGTAGTTTTTGGCAAACGATAATCCTAAATAACGGTTTGAACGATCGTGATCATCCCAATTGTATTTGGCCATTAAATAAGGACTCGCTAATAAACCAGCACCAATAACCAAAACGGCTACTCCTGTTTTACTTATTTTTAATTTCCTCCCCAAATAATCGTAGAGAAACAATACCCCTAAACCTATCCATATACAAAAGGTTTGAAAAGAACCTACCATTGAATAATCACGTTCACGTGGCTCATATGGAGGTTGATTAAGGTATACAATAATTAATAACCCTGTAAATAAAAATAAAGCTAATACCACATTTGCATCAAATTGGCGTTTTCTAAATTGAATAACCATTCCTAATATTCCCAATATAAAGGGAAGGAAGAAAAAGGTATTACGGGCTTTATTTACCTTAAAACTATCGGGTAAGTTACTTTGTGGTCCAAGCATAATGTTATCAATAAAATTGATTCCACTAATCCAATTTCCATCCCAAGGGTCACCGGTCATTCCTTGATTGTCATTTTGTCGGCCTACAAAATTCCACATAAAATAACGCATGTACATATACCCAACTTGGTATTTGAAGAAAAAGGTTAGATTTTGCCCAAAAGTAGGTTTCTTTCCATCCTTGGCACCACTCCACATTTGGTAGCCTTGCGGTCCTCCTTCTTTTTGCATATCACCCATACGTGGAAATACAGTACAGTATTTTTGATCCCAAATAGGCTCTACTTTATTGCCAACTTCTTCGTATTGATCTTTGCCTTTGCGATATTGCATGGCGCCCTCTTCAGTACCAGTATACTCGGCATTATAATAAGGGCCATATACTACTGGCCTACTTCCATATTGTTCGCGATTAATATAACTTGTTAGGGTATAAGCATCTTCGGGATTGTTCATATCAATGGCCGGATCGGCTAATGATCGGATGACAACCATTGCATAAGAAGAATATCCTAAAAATATAAATAGGATACAGTTAAGAACTAAATTAGCAATAGATCGATTGGTTTTTAAGGTAAAATAGATTCCGTAACTTACTATAGCTAAAAATGCAACGACAAAAAACAAAACGCCAGTGTTGTAACCCATTCCCAAAGAATTAACAAATAATCTATCAAAAATGGATGCAACCTTAGGTAAGCCCGGTAAAATAACGGCTTGAACAATTCCTAATGCACCTAAACCAATAGCTGTAGAAATATAGAACCCTTTACGGCTATACGCATATCGGTTGAAATAATAGTAATATACTACTGCCGGTATTACCAGTAAATTAAGTAAGTGCAATCCAACTGCAAGCCCTAGTGTATAGGCAATTAAAATTAACCAACGGTCGGCTCCGGGTTCGTTTTTTACCCTCTCCCATTTAAGAATACACCAAAAAGATAATGCCGTAAATAAAGAAGACGAAGCATATACTTCGGCTTCCACAGCACTAAACCAAAATGAATCCATAAAGGTTAATGTTAAAGCACCTACCAATCCGCTTCCCAAAATAGCCAAGGCATCGGGCATGCTTATTTCATTGGCATCCAACTTTATATTTAAGATTTTTTTGGCAAAATGTACAATAATCCAAAAGGTAAACATAACGGTAAGTGCACTAACAGTAACACTTAGCATATTTACCCAAAAGGCTACCATAGTTACATCATTCCCAGCTAGAAGTGAAAAAATTCGCCCTATCATTAAAAACAAAGGTGCCCCTGGAGGATGCACTACTTGCATGCGATATGATGCTGAAATAAATTCACCGCAATCCCATAAACTAACCGAAGGCTCTACTGTAAGGCCATAAACAACCATGGCTATTAAAAACGATAGCCAACCCAATGCATTATTAATTAATCCAAATTTTTTCATACCTTAAATTGGAAGCGAAAATAAGTAAGTTTTTTGTTTATTAAGAGGTTTACAGGGTGTTCTTTGAAAATTAAACCATACGTTTAATAAATAGTCCTATAAACGGATATTCCTGAACAAAGTTGAGATACTTCCTTTTTAATCCCTTTGGATAGCTGTATGCCTACCTTCTTGGCATATTGGGTATACCAATACTGAACTTTTCTTTGCGGTATCGTGTAAAATCAAGAGGATTTTTTGCCATGGTTGTTT
>CANMPY010000244.1 GCA_947499775.1 Bacteroidota bacterium
CCTATCTTGCAGGGATGAATTGCTTTTGAATAGTACATTCCTGCCGAATCATGAAATAAGGTATCAAGACTTCCATCGCTACCCACTATGGTAACTCGCGCATCTTGTACCTCAGGAATAATTAAAGAATAATAATTAGCAGTGGTTGTAATTCGTGCATGAAATGGAATACTGTCGTTGCTAATATTACATTCAATTACTGGGATTGCTCCTACCGTATTGAGTTTTAAAATTACCTCATCGCGACATGACACTAAAGCCAGGCACACTAAAGCTGCTCCAATACTATTTGTTTTTATGATGTATGGTTTATTATGGCCGCATTTCGAAACCATATAAGCTCGCAAAGGCGCAAAGGTTCTTAAAATTATATAATTTATCATTTGATTAAAATTTAAAATTCCATGTCACAGAAGGCATCCATCTAAACAAAGCAATTTGTTCGGTAATTGGAATTCCTGTATCTATTTGTTTTCCGTCAGCATCCTTTATTTTCCGAGTACCTGTAGTTATCGAATAGGCATTTTTTCGACCATACACATTGTATACCGAAAAATTCCATGAATTTTCAATCCTTCCTTTTTTCCGTTTATTTGGGTAATAATTTATGCCTAAATCCATACGATGATATACCGGGAAACGCTGCGAATTACGCGGACCATAAAATGTGATAAGTTTTCCATCATATTGCCATCTACCTTGTGGAAAGGTAATGGGGTTGCCTGTTGCCAAAATAAAATTAACATTAATATCCCATTTTTTGGTAATATCATAATTAGAGGCTATGTTTAAATTATGGCGCCTATCGGTATTGGTTGCATAAGGATTGCCGTTATTAATTCCTTCTATTTGACGCATAGATTTGGATAAAGTATAGCTTACAAATCCTTTTATTTTTCCTTTTGTTTTTTTAATAAAAAATTCAGAGCCATAACTCCACCCTTTTCCTGTTAAAAGTTCACCATAAATTTGATCATTCAAAAACAAAATTGCGTTATCTCTAAAATCAACCTGATTTTTCATCCATTTATAATAAACCTCCACTGAAGTTTCTAAGCCTAAATCAAAGTTTTTGAACATCCCTACAGCAACCTGATCTGCAATTTGAGGTTTTATATCAATATTTGCAGGAACCCATTGGTCGGTAGGCAATGCAAATGCACTATTTGAGGCTTGCTGCAAATACTGTAAGGTGCGACTATACGACGCTTTTATGGCATTCGTTTTTGATAAATTATAACTAAAGCTTACACGAGGCTCGAAGCCCGAATAGGTATTAAAAATTGAATTTTTCTTAAACGTCAATGTATCTACAACTTTTGGAGCCGAGCCAATACTATCATAATCAAACTTGTATTCCTTGGCAGACCCTAAATTATTAAAGATGGAATAGCGTGTGCCATACCTCAACTTCAATCGTGTGTTAATTTTATACTCATGCTCAGCATATAATGCCCATTCTAAAGCCTTTCTATTATCTAAAATAATTGGGTCTTTAAGTATGGATTTATCACCCAATGGCCTTATTTCGCCAGGCTTAAAGGTATGATGTGTAAGTATGGCGCCAAAATTGATTTTATGATTTGGATTATAAAACCAAGCAAAATCAGATTTATAGCTAATATCTGTAATGCCTTGGCTAAACTCTAAATTATTTGATTCTGAAATATTGAATTTAAAATAGTAATCAAAATCGCTATAAATTAACGTTTGGTTGCTAAATAGTTTTTTGTTAAATATATGATTCCAACGTATTGTAGCCGTTTTATTTCCCCAACTATTGCCAAATAATGTAGTGAACGTAAACTTATCGCGACCGAAATAGCCCGAAATAAACAATTTGTCCTTATCGCTAAGTTTATAGTTGATTTTAGCATTAAAATCATAAAAGTACAATTTGCTATTTTTAGCATCTTCATTTGGTGCCAAAGGCAAAAAAACATCCGCATACGAGCGTCGGCCAGAAACGATGAATGAGGCCTTATTTTTAATAATGGGCCCCTCTAAAGTCAATCGGCTCGACAATAACCCAATTCCTCCGGTTCCTGCAAATTTTTTATTATTGCCTTCCTTCATTCGTATATCGATTAATGACGATAAACGACCACCATATTGTGGCGGTATTCCTCCTTTATATACATCCAAATCACGAATGGCATCGCCATTAAAAACAGAGAAAAACCCCAGCAAGTGCGAAACATTATATACCGTGGCCCCATCTAATAATATTAAATTTTGATCCTGAGTGCCCCCTCTTACACTAAATCCTGAATTGCCTTCGCCGGCGCTAATTATACCGGGCAACATGGTTACGGTTTTAAGTACATCCACTTCTCCAAAAACAACCGGAATGCGCCTCACTGTTTGCATATCGAGTTTTATAAGATTGATTTGTTTGTTTTCAACCTTCGCTTCTTCTGCTTTAGCACTTACCAAAACTTCATCCATGTCCTTAATTTTTTCACTAAGTTCAACATTAAGGGTCAAATTTTTTAGTAGAACCACCACTTTTTCGCTGTCCTCAAATCCCAAATAACGAAACGTAATTTTATAGGTTCCTCTTGGAATGCTTAAGGAATAAAAGCCATACGAATTGGTTGAAACCCCGTAGTTAGATCCTGCAATAATGACGGTAGCACCCGATAAATCTTCACCTGTTTTTTGATCGGTAATATGACCACTCACCGTATGATTTTGAGCAAATAGATAAACAGAAAAAAATAATACTAAACCTGTAGCAACTAATCTAAACATTGGTATTGTGATAAAAGCGCAAAATTATTGTTTATTTAATAATCCACGAGTTCATTTAGATTAGCGTTGGGCATAATCTGACAAAACTTAGACGTAAGTACGGGTTGCATTTAAAAAGCCTAAATATTTCAATACGCAAAGTATAAAATAGAGATAATGTTATGCGCCCCCGCTAGATAAAGTTTTGAGAAACACACCCACTACAGGTAGCAAGTTTCCATTAATTGCAGAAAAAACCCCGCAAGAAACAAAGATTCAAAAACTTTTTTTTATTTTTACACTATGTCAAAAAGAGAAATATTAGATAGCATTAATCAATTGCCATTTAATGAAAGGCTTTTCATTGTTAAGAAAGTTTTGAAAACGCTTCATTAATCAAGGGACACGCAACTTGAAAAAGCTGCAAATTTGTTGATGGCTGACTACAAATGCGACAAAGACCTTACCGCATTTACTGCATTAGACTTTGTGAAATTTTATGAAGCGAGGTGAAATTTGGTTAATTAATCTTGACCCAACAGTTGGAACAGAGATTAAAAAAAACCAGACCAGCAGTTATTGTAAACTCTGATGCTCTTTGAAAATTTCCATTACGTATTATTATTCCAATTACCGACTGGAAAGACCACTATTCAGTAGCTCCTTGGATGATAAAAATAAATCCCACTTCACAAAATGGTCTTTCAAAAATATCCTCTGGAGACTGTTTCTAAGTTCGATCTGTTTCATAAACGCGTTTTG
>CANMPY010000245.1 GCA_947499775.1 Bacteroidota bacterium
GCGCGAAAACCGGGTAATCATTTTCGTAGGCATAAACGATACCTCGCCAGAGTTATAATTAATAACATAGTCATTCGATTCGCCTCGCACGAGGCGACGGCCATCCAAATAAACCGCCTCAGTACCTGAAATAAGAATAATAAAAGTTTCGTTTTGGGCACCATACAACCGATAAGGTCCTTGATTCCCTTCTTTGCCAATTATAATATTTCGTGCAAAACGACCTCGCGAAATTGCTGCATCTGCGTTTAAATATTGGGTTGTGTTCTTTTTATTCTCTTGCAATTCGACATGAACTCCCCGAGATTTTTTATTATAATTCATAAAATAACTACGCGGTTGCTTCATTTCAAAATCACCAATGAGCAAAGCCGTGCTATCTTTATCTAATCGGATATAAATACGATCGAAATCTTGCAATTGCTGTGTATTTCCCTCAGGCTGTATTGGATTATTATCGTCCGAAATCACCCCAGTCACCCTTATATCATCGGCTATTTTCCCGGAAATTCGCAAGTTTAAACTAGAATTGACCACTAAGTCTTGCTTATTGCCAATATTTATTCCCCTCGATAAATTACCATCCGTTTTTAATCCAGTTGATTTAGTGTTTATGATGCCATCACGCAATGGATCATACAAAAAGGCATTTTTTTTAAAAACGGGTTCTATAATAGTAACCGATTTTCTATAATAAGGCCGCGTAAATAAAAACGGTAAAATCCTAAACGTTAAAATCAATGTGTCGACATATGCCGAATCAAGATTCAAGTTTCCGTTTTTAGGGTTAAATGTAAACCGATTGATTGGCAATGTTGTTTTTGAATTGTACAGGTAAATACTCTTACTGTCAACAGCATAATTAGAATCGAGGTTTATTTTAGTAATGCCTGGAATAATTTTAGAGTTTATCCTATTACTCACGTATTGTGCTTGGCAAGCAAACGATAAAAGCAACCCCGCAAAAGTGAGAATTGCTGAAAATGTGTGCCATATACGATTCGAATTGACTAACAAATGGATGTTTACAATATTACAAACGAAATGAACAGTATAAAAATTCTATTCCTGTCCATTGGTTAACTTACCTTTTTGATGCTAGGGCAACTCAGGCATCGAAAAATGTATTAAAACAAAACCTATTATTTGTTTTTTGGCCTTTGAATGAAACTGCGTAATTTTGGTACATTATTTGAGACCAATAAAAAGCAATGCTAAATTTGACAAATAACACTACCCAAGCTCTAAAAAAGAAGGCCATAACCCTTCCTGTTTTTTGCTTTATGGCCTTGCTATTAATGTCTTCAAATTTCGCTGTCGACATATTTAAAGAAATCGAAAATGCATTTAATATAGGCAATTCAAAGCTAGTTGAGGGTTATCTTAATTCGAGCATTGAACTGGAAACCCCAACCTCAAAAGGAATATATAGCCGCAGCCAGGCACAAATTATTATTGATAAATTTTTTCAAAAATATCCTCCACGCTCTTTCAGTATTCAACATATAGGAAATGCTTCAGGAGGATCGAGGTTTGCCGTAGGAAATTATGCATCGCATAATGAACATGTTTTCAGGGTCACTATTCATATTAAAAAATTTGGCTCAGAATACTTAATTCAAGTAATTAAAATTGAATAATGGATTTTACTGCCCCTGAAATTATTAATTTCATCAAACAAAGTTTAGAGGAGGATAGAGGCTCGGGCGATCATTCCAGTTTAGCCTCTATACCCGAAGGCAAAAACGGCGCCGCTCAAATGATTTTTAAGGAGAATGGAATAGTAGCAGGCCTAAATCTTGCCTTACAAATATTTCATACAGTTGATCCAAATTTAATAATAACCTTTCTAAAAAAGGATGGTGACGAGGTAAACGTTGGAGACATTGGCTTATATGTAAACGGCAGTATTCATTCCATTTTAGTTTCGGAGCGCCTAGTGCTTAACTGCATTCAGCGATTGAGTGGAATTGCTACTTTAACCCATCATGTGGTAAAATCGATAGAGGGAACAGAAGCCAAGATACTGGATACCCGGAAAACAACACCCGGTCTGAGGCAATTAGAAAAATGGGCTGTTACAATAGGCGGTGGATTTAATCACCGTATGGGATTATACGATATGATTATGCTTAAAGATAATCATATTGATTTCGCTGGTGGAATAAACCTCGCGATAGAACGAACTATATGCTATTTGAACCAAAATAACTTGAATCTGAAAATTGAGGTTGAAACGCGCAATATCAAAGAGGTAAAAGAAGCCCTGGCTCAAAAATCGGTTGACAGAATAATGTTCGACAATTTCAGTCCTGAATTGATGAAAGAAGCTGTATTACTCGTAAACCGACAAAAGGAAACAGAGGCATCGGGAGGCATAACCCTTCAAAATATTAGACCATATGCCGAAACGGGAGTTGATTTTATTTCAATTGGGGCCTTAACCCATTCGGTTAACTGTTTAGATATTAGCTTAAAAGTAATTAAGGAAATTCCCAGTTAGGTGTAAATCATTCACTTATTGTATTTCCTTCCTTTACCCTTTCTCCTTTACCCTTTACCCTTTACCCTTTCTCCTTTACCCTTTCTACTTTACCCTTTCTACTTTAACCTTTACCCTTTCTACTTTACCCTTTCTCCTCAAGCATTCCCAGCTAATAAAAAATCCAGATCTTTGGGTTTAATATTTAGGCGGTTACCTAGCGAATAATTTGTAAGATGACCCTTATAAATATACACCCCCCTACGAATTCCTTTTTGTGCCCATAACAGTTCTTTAAAACTCCCTTCTTCGCCCCATTCAATTAACAAATGGGTAAAAACGTTACTTAAAGCATAACTGGCCGTACGCGCAAATCGGCTTGGAATATTGGGCACACAGTAGTGAATTACACCATGTTTCTCGAAAGTAGGATGTTTGTGATTGGTTACTTCACTGGTTTCAAAACATCCGCCCTGATCTATGCTAACATCAATTAATAATGATTTTGGGCGCATAGACATTACCATTTCTTCAGTTACCACACAGGGACTTCTACCTTCTGGACTTCGCATAGCTCCAATGGCTACATCACAATGGCTTAATGCTTTGGCTAGCACTTGCGGAATTAAAGTACTGCTATAAATTCGTTGGCCGATATTGGCCTCTAAGCGTCTTAATTTATATAAAGAATGATCGAAAACACGCACATGAGCCCCTAGCCCTAAAGCTGCTCGAGTAGCATATTCACCTACCGCCCCTGCGCCTATTACTACAATTTCGGTGGGTTGTAATCCAGGAATTCCGCCCAATAATTCACCTTTACCAAAATTATTATTGGCCAAAAATTCAGCTGCAATTAGCACTGAAGCACGACCGGCTATTTCACTCATCGCTCGTATGATTGGTAATGCACCCGAATTATCGCGAATAAACTCATACCCAATAGCTATAATTTTTTTATCCATTAATCGCTTAATGTATGATTCGCTAATATTGGTTAGCTGCAATG